>JAXHTS010000012.1 GCA_034190085.1 Spirochaetota bacterium | reverse complement strand
TATAAAAGATCAGGATAAACTTGATAGATTAGAGAATCAAGGAAAACTATTTTAGCTGAGTAAAAAAAGCCCCTATGGGGCTCATCAAGCCCCCACCTCTGGTGGGGGTGGTTGTTGACTGCGCCAAAATAACCTACGGAGGGATTATTTTAGAAAGATTCACTTTTGTCAAAGTATTTAAACATGGGAGTAATGATATGATTACAAAGGATATCAGTTCTTATTCAGAACTATTTACAAAATATACTGAACTAAGAGTTCAGGAGAATCGAAGTTTAAGAATTGCAATGATTGATGGAAATATTGTACAGAATAGTAAAGCATCCATTAGTGGTGTATCAGCAAGGGTTTATAACGATGGATCTTGGGGATTTGCATCCAATCCCAACATTACAGATGATGCAGTAAAGAGAGTCGTTACAAAAGCCACTGATAATGCCCATTTTTTGAAATCTAGGGAGAAAAGAGACTTGAAAGGATTACCTGAGATCAGCGCTAAGGCAGTGAAAGATTATTCCACTACAAAAAAGAGAAAAGATCAGAGGGAATTGATTAGTTTTGTAAAAGAGATTGATAATTATATAGCTAAAGGTTATTCCAAGCTAAGCTCAAGGACGGTTGTCTTGAATTGTTTGGATATGGAAAAATCGCTCGTTACATCTGATATGTCATCCTTATATTCAATGATACCGAGAAGTTTTATATACATATTACTTACTGTTCAAAGCGATGGTGAACCGATTGAACTCTTTGATGTATATGGTGGTTTTGGACAGTTTGAGGATAATTTCACTTCCCCAGATGGGCTCTTTGAAAAAATCGATGCTCAGTATGAACATCTTCTGAAAAAGGTGGGGGGTATATACCCCAGAGCTGGGATAAATGAATGTATTCTTGATGCTAATCTTGCAGGAATACTCTCTCATGAGGCCATAGGTCATACCACTGAAGCTGATATTGTGATGGGTGGTTCTGTGGCAAGTGATTACCTGAATAAAGAAGTGGCAAGTCCATTGATTACCCTTGTAGATTTTGCAAACACTGCCCTTGGCGCTCTTTGTCCTGTTCCGATATATGTTGATGATGAGGGCACAGCGGCTGATAACGCGGTTATTATTCAAGATGGTATATTAAAGTCTTTTATGCATAATAAAGAGAGTGCAAACCATTTTAATGCTGCTCTAACTGGCAATGCAAGAGCCTATCAATTTTCCGACGAGCCTATTATTAGAATGAGGAATACTGCGATATTGCCAGGTGATAACAAATTAGAGGATATGATATCTTCTATAGAGGATGGATATTATCTCATGAAGGCAGGGAATGGACAGGCTGATTCAACCAGTGAATTTATGTTTGGGATTGTACTTGGTTATGAGATAAAGAAAGGAAAAGTTGGAAGAGCCATAAGGAATACCACTATATCTGGGATAGCTTTTGATGTTTTAAAAACCGTTAACATGATATCCGATGATATGACCTGGGAATGTGGCGGGATGTGTGGGAAAAAACAATCAATTCCTGTTGGCATGGGCGGCCCAGCTATTAAATGCAGGCTAAATATTGGAGGGAAATAGTTTATGGAAGAAAAGGAAATAGTAACATATTGTATTGATTCTCTACAAAAATTAGGGGTTCAGAAGGCTCATTGTATATTGCAGAATAGAGAAAAGAATGAACTTAATGTGGAAAGTAATAATGTAAATCTCTTAAGAACAACCTATGATACAAATCTTCATATGGTTGCAATCATTGATCAGAGAAAGGGCTCCATTTCTCTTAATAAAATAGATAAAGAATCTATAGATGAGGCTATTGATATGGTTATAGCCATTGCCAAGGTTTCTGAGGCAGACAGCGCAAATGATATAGCTGAGAAGCAGACTTCTAAAGAGTTTGATCTTGGCGATAAGAATCCTGATCTTGATAATATGTATGACAAATTAAAGGAGTTTCTGCAATATGCTAATGAAAAATATCCTAAAACCATCCTGGAGCAGGTGATACTTGATTTTACAAAAGCAAAGAGTTATATACAGAATTCGAATGGAATCGACTTTATCTCCAGAAGGGGGATCAATCACTTCTCTGCAATGTTTACATCAAAGGATGGGGAAAAAACATCATCTTTTAATCATTCAGGTTTTTCAGCAAGAAAACTCGATAAACCTATAAAGGATTTTGGCTCAATAGATAGGCTTTTAAAGCAATCCAGTGAACAGATAAATTCAAGATCATTTACAGATAAAATCATAGGAGATGTGCTAGTAACACCTGACTGCCTGGGAGATTTTATTTCAGCAATTACCCGCAATTTCTTAAGCGATTATTCTCTTATTACTGAGAATTCGATATATAAGGATAAATTGAATAAATCCATAGCAGATCCGAAATTAACACTTCATTCAAAGCCAATCTCTGAAGAGATTGCAAACGGGTATTTTATTACTGGAGATGGATATGAGGTACAAAACAGCACAATTATTGAAAAGGGGATTTTAAAAACCTTTTTATTATCTCTATATGGTTCAAAAAAAACTGGTAGAGCAAAAGCTGTAAATGATGGAGGCGCTTATATCATTGATCCTGGTGATGAATCCCTTGAAGATATAATTAACTCAATCCAAAAGGGTATACTTCTCTGTCGATTTTCAGGAGGGAATCCAAGCGAAAATGGTGATTTTTCCGGTGTTGTAAAAAACAGTTATTTCATCGAATCTGGGGAAATTCAATATCCCCTGAAAGAAACAATGATATCTGGCAATCTGGCACAGATGTTCAATAACATCAAGAATATCTCAAAGGAGAGGGTTGATTTTGGAGGCGCCATCTTTCCGTGGATACACTTTAGCGGTTTGACTATATCAGGCAAATAGATGTTGTTGTACATTATTTGTAAATTCAAACTAATTCCATTGAATTTGACAAGGAAGGTGATATATGAAAACCCTGTTTATTTTTGGGACACGACCTGAGGCCATTAAGTTGACTCCCTTAGTTAAAGAAATCCAGAAAAATAATGATGATTTTGAAAATAGGGTGTGTGTTACAGCGCAGCATAGGGGAATGCTTGATCAGGTTCTGGATTTTTTTCAAATAAAACCTGATTATGATCTTGATATAATGAAGCAGGGACAATCCCTTATTGACGTTACTGTTAATTCACTAAAAGGACTTCAAAAAGTGCTTGATGATTATAGTCCAGATTTGCTTTTTGTGCAGGGAGACACTACAACTGTTTTAACAGGGGCCTTAGCTGGTTTTTATTATAGAATAAAGGTTGCTCATATTGAGGCTGGACTGAGGAGTGGAAATATATATTCTCCATTTCCAGAAGAGGTTAACAGGATTTTGGCAAGTCATCTTTCAGAATACCATTTTGCTCCTACTGAGAGGGCAAAAAAGAACCTTAGCAATGAAGGAATAAATAAAAATGTATGGGTGGTTGGCAATACTGTGATCGATGCGTTATTTATGGGACTAGAAATAATAAAAAAACATGACAAGGGACTTTATGTTAATCATTTCGATTTTATTGATTTTTCTAATAGAATAATCCTGGTTACTGGACATAGAAGGGAGAGCTTTGGGAAACCCTTTGAGGAGATATGTTATTCTCTAAAAGAGATAGCGGAAACAAACAATAATGTTGAGATCGTTTATCCTGTTCATTTGAATCCCAATGTTAGGGAGCCGGTAAATAGGATACTAAGTGGAATCGAAAAAATACATCTTATTGAGCCGTTAGATTATCCCCATTTAATATGGTTGATGAATAAATCATATTTTGTCCTTACAGACTCGGGTGGTATTCAGGAGGAAGCTCCATCGTTAGGGAAGCCAGTTTTAGTAATGAGGGATGTGACAGAAAGGATTGAAGGGATAGATGCTGGCACTGCCCTGCTCGTTGGTACAGAGAAGCAAAAAATTGTTAATGAATCCCTGAAGTTATTGAATAATAAAAAAGCGTATGATTCGATGGCTAAAGCGATAAATCCATATGGTGATGGAACAAGTAGTAAAAAAATTGTGCAGATAATAAATAAAACCCAACATCTCTTGCATTGAGGTTGGTAGATATAGGGATAATTGTAGTGAGGTTCAAAGTAATTTTGCAAATGAAGGATATTGAAGCTTTATGCACATTATTCAAATTATTGATAGTTATATATTATAATTTTGTCTAAGGGTAAAGTCCTTTCCCGGGGTAGGATGATAAATTGTTGGTGTTTATAACATGAAAAAAGATATTAAAGTAGTAATAATGGGATTAGGATATATTGGATTGCCTACCGCAGCACTAATTGCAAGTAAAAAGATATGCGTCCATGGTGTTGATGTTGAGGAAAATGTTATTGAGACAATAAACCAGGGGAAGATTCATATTATTGAGCCTGATTTAGATGGTTTGGTCAATAATGTTGTAGGGAATGGCTTTTTAATAGCTGACACTACACCTATTAATGCAGATGTATTTCTAATTGCTGTGCCAACGCCCCTGAATGATAATTTTGAACCGGATATCTCTTATGTTGAATCAGCGATAAAAAGGATTATTCCATATTTGAGGAAGGGGAATCTAGTTATAATCGAGTCGACATGTCCAATTGGGACTACGAGCAAGATGTCAGAAATAATCTTTTCTAATATGCCAGAGTTAAGGAATAATATAAATATTGCCTATTGTCCTGAAAGGGTTTTGCCTGGACAAGTGATTTATGAACTCACCCATAATGATAGGATTATCGGTGGGCTGGATGAAAAATCAGCAAAAGTAGCAATGTCATTTTATAATATATTTGTTAAAGGAGACCTACATACAACTAATGCTAAAACCGCAGAGATGTGTAAGCTTGTTGAAAATGCCTACAGAGATGTCAATATTGCATTTGTTAATGA
This sequence comes from Spirochaetota bacterium, assembly GCA_034190085.1. Taxonomy (NCBI): domain Bacteria; kingdom Pseudomonadati; phylum Spirochaetota; species Spirochaetota bacterium. Next base: position 101,249 of record JAXHTS010000012.1, on the reverse strand, counting down.
GTTATCCATTATTGCTGATAAGGCCCATATAAATATCTGGGAACTCATTGATCTAGCCAGTAAGCATCCAAGGGTAGATATAATGCAGCCAGGATGTGGAGTTGGGGGCCATTGCATAGCTGTTGACCCATGGTTTCTTATTTCGGATTTCAAAGATGATTCAAAGATAATAAAAACAGCAAGAGAAATCAATATTAACAAAACAGAATGGGTTTTAGCAAAAATTGTGGAGAAATTATCTAAGTTTGATAAGACTAGAGTTGTCGTCGCTTGCATGGGTCTTGCATACAAGCCTGATATTGATGACCTAAGAGAATCGTCAGCGCTAAAGATATGTAGGAAGTTGATAAGTGAAGATTATAATGTTTTGACTGTAGAGCCAAATATTGATGCCCTAGATGGGTTTGAACTTGTTGATTATGAAGAAGCCCTTGAAAGGGCGGATGTTATTATATTTTTAGTGAAACATAGGGAGTTCAGGAATTATACCTTGGTTCCTGATAAGGTCGTTTTGGATTTCTGTGGGGTTGTGAAGTGATCGATTGAGTGTGTAAAAACTTGCCTCAGTTCCCGCCAACCCTCCCAAAAATAAAAATATAATATCAAAAAATTTTTTGAAAAAAAATGTAAAATAACTATAATTAAAAGGTTTTAATTATAAAGGAGGAAGTATGAAAACATTTAAACAATTTTATGGGAACCTCTATTAATTAAAAATATTTTGTTGCCAGCCTGTGCAAACACCTGATTCCACAGGGTTTGTGAATAAGGGTATTGTTAGAAATTTAATTAATAGAGGTTCCCTTAAGTTAGTATTATTAACCTCTGCTTGTAATGAAGCCGATCAACCGATGCATCTCATACAAGAATCCGATTCTGCGATCAACAACAATCTTTATCAACCTACAGATGAAGAGCCAGCTTTTGGGATGAAGGAGCTATAAATTATGCAGGATGACACACCCTTTGCGGATGATCTGACTGATGCTGAAATCATGATAGAGGAAGAGCCTGAACTTTTCAATATAGTAGAACCAGCGGATATAAAACGATATATAGTGCGAATTACATGGGGCAAGTTACGAGGAAACATTTATAGTGAATTAGATGACAACCTAGAGCTGGATAACTGCTATAGCGGCAATTCCGATGGATGGATAGATTGGGAGGGTGGTGCTTATGTAACGGATGGATGTATTAATTTAAGGGCGACTATTCTTTTTGAGCCTAAGCAGGATTATATAAAACCCAGATGTGATGAACTAGCATGCTATAAGTCGCTTGAATGGGTATCCAAGACAAAACCACATTTCGATGGAGTTTTATTGAAACTCTTGCATGTGATAAAACCAATAGAAAATCAACCTGATAATGATGTAGATCTTCCTCAAACACTTGAGGGGTTGGCAGATTCTACTTCTAAAGCAATTCAATCAGATGAAGATAGCAATTTTACATAACTGATCCTGGGGATGATAATATCGAAATCGATCCAGGTAATCCTGATGAAATTGAGGCACCATTGTTCATTTTCAGGACAAAACCGATTACTATTCGTATTCCAATTGCTAAATTATCAAATTTTCATGGTATCTTTCCTATCGACCGATGCGGGAATGCGGTTTCTATTCAAGCAATCGAACTAAGTCCTGATATCTGTGCTTATGGCTTTCTTAGAGGGATGTGGGAGAAGGAGGATTCCATTTTTTACGGAGCCTGGAAATCAATTTATGGTAAGGTAACTGGATATTTAAAGGGCGAATATGAGAATGGGGGCTTTCATGGAAAATACATTTCTAAGAATGGAGAGTTTAAGGGATTCTTAAAGGGTTATTATAGGGATGTTCCTCAAATTCCTGGTGGGATCTTCAAAGGTGATTGGTTTGATGCAGATATGGAAAAAATTCGCGGTAAACTTGGTGGGCACTACCTGAGTCATCCCCCCAATACTGATTCAGCGAAAAAAGAACCTTCAGGATATTTCCATGGAAGATGGATTCAGCTATATCCATAATCCTTATGATCAGATAGGTTTATCAATGCATTAAAAATGGATCAAGGGCCTAGCTCGTGATCCATTAAATTGATAGAGTATCCTTTAACTTGATTATTCTCTTATACACTTCATCATAATCCCCTTTGGAGATTAAACTGCTATCCACAATATATGTCAAGCCGCAGGCAATTACCCTATCTGTTTGGATGAAATCTAAGATGTTGTTTTCATTTATACCTCCAGTTGGGAAAAGAGAGAAATCCATCATCTTAAATGGAGATATAATTGCTTTAATATATTTGACTCCACCAAGGGGGGAAGCGGGAAATAATTTAATAAGTTTACTTCCTAATTTTAGGGACAGGTTTAGTTCAGATGGGGTTGAAATTCCGGGGATAAAATCGATATTGATATTAGAGGCATGATCCATTACATCCAAATCCAAACAAGGAGCAACTCCAAATTTTACACCTGCGTCAACTGCTCTCGTTAACGCATCCTTCGATAAAACGCTTCCGGCGCCAACAATCAACTCTGGGAAACGTTGATTAAGCTTTTCAATGCATCTAAAGGCATTATCTGTTCTAAGGGCAATTTCTATAATTTTTATTGAATTTTGTAATAAAACCTCTGCTGTCTTAATTGCTTCATCTTCATTATTTAAAATAGCTACTGGAATAATTTTATTTTCACCAAAAACCTCTAATATGTTCATGAGTATATCTTTGGATAAGATAATTCAATATGATTCCCATCCGGATCCATAAATATTAGTGTTTTACCATTTCTAATATTCTCCGGTCCATATACTATTGGAATATCGTTATCTTTTAATTCTTCCAGAGCATCTTCAAAATCCTCTTCATCAATATAAAAACTAATACATTTCTTGTTGCTTCTCTGTCCTGTAAACTCCTCATCTTCGTATAATCCAATTAGTATATCCCCTATCCTAATGAAGGCTTCTTGTGAATTATCAATTTTTTCAACTACTTCAAAATCAAATAAATCTGTATAAAATTGTATTGATCTGTCAAGATTAGCAACTGTTAGACACACATGATTAATACTCTCTATTACTATCATTATTACCTCTCTCTTTTGAATATTAACTGTTCTTCAAAAAGAGATTTCGCTTTTAATTTGAATGAATGAACGATTTCCTTTTGAGGAGCTATTTCATTACAGCTTCTTATAAGTAGAACATTCAATATATTATGTCAATCAATATTATTAAATCCATTCCAAAAAGTTTTGACCAATCAATTAGTATGGTTATAAAATAAAATTCCTTTGTATGATCATAACAGATATAACAAAAATATTATTCTATTTACATAATATCTATATAGGTATGGATTATGGAAAAATGAAAATATTAAAGTTGATTGATCTGAGTTTTACCTTGACTTATCTTGATAAATGAATTAATTTATTTTATTATAGGTAAGATGAATGTTAGCGGATAAAAAGATGATATGGTCAGCATGACCGTTTTTTATTATGGAGGAAATCGAATAATGGCGTATCTAGTCCATCATTTTCTTGAAGAGTCCTCAGAAAAATATCCCTACAAGGAAGCTCTATTGCAAGGGAACAACGCTACGAGTTATAGAGAACTTGACATCATGACAAATAGGTTTGCGAACCTATTGATTGAAAAGGGATTAGAAAAGGGAGAACCTGTTTTAATAGTAATGGAGAATTCTCTTGAATCGGTAATCAGTTATTACGCTATCCTAAAGGCGGGTGGTGTTAGCATCGAAGTCTCTGATAAATCAACTATTGATGAGGTCTCTTATTTTATTTTGGACTCAGGCGCTCGTTTCTGTGTACTATCTAAGGCAAGCGCTCGAAGGCTGAAGGGAATAGATATTCCAGTAGTGATAGGCCCAGATATAGAATTCGCTAATCCCACTGGTCTGTTTATTCAATGGAAGAGTATCCTTGATATGCCTGATTCAAATCCTAATGTAACGATAGGTGACAACGATCTCGCTGCTATAGTCTACACATCTGGGAGCACAGGCAAGCCTAAAGGTGTAATGCTATCGCATAGGAATCTATACGCTAATACAACATCAATCGTCTCTTATCTTAACATAGGTGAGTCAGATAGGATGATGGTAGTGCTTCCTTTCTATTATGTGTATGGTAAGACGCTACTCAATACCCACTTCCAAGCTGGAGGTTCTATAGTAATTAATAATCGTTTCGCATTCCCCAATTCAGTAGTCGAAGAGATGATAAAGACGGAAGTAACTGGCTTTGCTGGAGTCCCATCTACCTTTGCCATACTAATGAACAGGTCAATATTTCCAAAGAAGGAGATCCCCTCACTTCGTTATGTTACCCAGGCAGGTGGAGCAATGGCTCCTGCTCTCGCTAAACGTGTAAAGGATAGCATTGGCAAGGCATCCCTGTTTGTAATGTATGGCGCTACAGAGGCCTCAGCAAGACTCACCTACCTCCCACCTGAGAGGTTAAATGATAAACTTGGATCAATTGGTATTGCAATTCCAGATGTTGAGGTTACCATTAGAGATAAAGATGGGAAGATGCTCTCTACTGGCAAGGTTGGGAACATATGCGCAACTGGTGATAATATTATGCTGGGATATTGGAAGGATAAGGAGGAGACTGATAAGGCCCTTAAATCCTGGGGACTAGTGACTGGAGATCTTGGCTATATGGATGATGAAGGTTTTATATTCCTTACTGGAAGGAAAAAGGATATGCTAAAGGTTGGCGGAGAAAGGATCTCCATAAAGGAAATAGAGGAAGTGATAATTGAATCACAAATAGTGCATGAAGTGGCTGTTATGAGTAGACCTGATGAATTCCTCTATGAAGTACCAGAAGCCTTTATTGTCCCCATGGATAGCGATAGATTTGAACTGGATTCGCTGAAGGCATTCATTAATAAGAAGTTAGCTATTCATAAGCACCCCAAACATTGGAATATTGTGGATTCTCTTCCCAAGAAACCGTCAGGAAAGATTGAAAAAAATTTATTAAGATAGTATCATAAAATATTTCTTAAGGTGTTAACCTCTTTTGATATAATAGAACATATTAGCAAATATTCTCAAGTTTGAGTATAAATAATCGGCTCTTGGGTATCTCCCAAATTCATAATTATTGAACCAGGTTCTGAAAGAAAAAAAAGAATTCAAAGGATTTTTTTTTATAATTCCAACATTATATAATGGTAGTGTGTCATTCGAGTTCTGATTCAAGTCAGGGAATTTCATCACTTTCGAAAACTTCCTAATAAAGTCTACATAGTCGCTATTCTTTTTTCTATCTTTGTTCCTAATGAATAGAGAATCAAGTTGCATAAGTGTTATTCTTTTTGCTATTTCATGCATAAAGAATTTCCTTGAATCAACATCCAATCCATATTGCCCATTGTAAAAGACTTTATCGGATATATCCATCATTTTCATTAAAACTAGCGCTATAGAGTAAAATTTAGATTCCCATATTGAACCTATTATTCTTGTGATATTGTTTACTATATCATTAAAAGTAAAAAATCGATATTTTGTATAACTATTTTGTATAGATAGCATATTCTCATATATAGTAGTATTGTTTGTCCCGATTGCACCGCCTTCAAAATTGATAATCTTCTTTGTGAAACTTAATAATGCAAAATCTCCATAGGTTCCCAATTGTTTTCCCTTATAATAGGAAAAAAGTGAATGAGCCAGATCCTCTATCACAATTAAATTATGCTCATTAGCAATGGCACAAATTTCATCTATTCTTGCTGCTGTGCCATAGGTGTGTATAACATAAATAGCCTTAGTGTTCATTGTGATTGCTTTCTCAAGCTTTTGTGGATCAATATTCAGACCTGCCTCCTCAGAATCAATAGGGATAGGTCTAACGCCTGCTTTCTCAATCGTTTTGGGGATTATTGAACATGTAAAGGCAGGAGTAATAATTTCAGTATTGTGATCCCATCCCAAGGCCTTTATCAATAGATATAAACCATTTCTTGCATATCCGGTCAAAACAAAGTGTTTTAAGGACATGAGACAGCACAACCTCTTTTCTAATCTATCCCTTTCCATGATTCCTAAATTTGACTTGTCATTAGTAGAATATTAAAATTATCATATCCTCTTGATTCAATTCTCTATTCCAGCACTGGCTGATAATATTCATTTATTCTAACATACCTTTCAATTACATCGATTATTTCAACATCCTTCACTACAACCTCTAATAACATCCCCCTTGTAACTCCTTCATTATTCTCCTCGCTCTGGTCAAAAACAAAATTTCCAAGGGAGAATGCTATATAGCCATTTTTATACTTTACTACAGGTTGAGTTACATGAGGATGATGACCTATCACCATCGCAGCGCCTTTATCAATTGCAAGGTGAGCTAGCTCTTCCTGTTCATCATTTTGGACAGGCGCATACTCTGTGCCAAAGTGCATTGAAACTATCACTAAATCAGCCTGTTTTTTGGCTTTTGGAATATCTTCTGTTAGACTATCACTATCCAACCAAGCGATTCCGGATTTATTCTCTTTAGCTCTCCATTGATTTGAACCAATACAGGTATACCCTAAATAAGCAACGCTTGTTCCCTTCAAATCAAATATAACAGGTGAATGCGCTTTCGTTTCTGAAAAGCCTCCGCCAATATAGAATATCCCGGCATCATGCAATCTTTCAAAACTATCCTCCATTGCAGTTAAATCATATCCATAAAATGGATAATAGGTATTATAATCATAAACATGATTATTGGCAACTGAGAGAACACCAAAACCGGCAAATGTCAAACCTTCTATAGCATCAGGGTGTCCTCTGAACCATGGAGCGCCCTTTAAGTAATTTTTACTTCCCTTGTCAGAGATTATGCTTTCCAGGTTGCCAAAGGAAATATCTGCCATGCGTATATAATCCACAATCCTTAAAAAGGAAAATCTATAATCACCATCGCCCTCTCTCTACCATGGTTTTCACTTTTCGATCTAACATTATATCACCTACAAAGATCATTGATATTTGCTCAGCAATATCTTGAATATCATCTGTATCAGTGCCAACATTTGGATTTGTATCATCTGTTGAGTCAGCATCTTCTTCAGAATCATCTACGGATTCAATAATTGGACCTGTATTATCCATCACAGGTGAATCGTCAATAGTATCAGAGGCACACCCGATGATCAACAGAAGTGCGAAGATGAGACTATGAATAATATGAAATCCGCTATATTTTTTCATAGGAATCAGTTTAAACAAGTAATGATGAGGAGTAGTGCATGCCAATGGCCAGAATATTAGTCAAAGATCTGAAATCCTTTATGACAGTAAACTAATCTCATCCATTTCTTAATCTACAGAAAAAGTTCTCTATGAAGAATGTATTTGATCTGACGATTCCATATTCAGGATTCAACTCGCATTAGGCAAGTCACAATGAATATACTTTCTCTTTGTCGTCTTTATTCGATCTATCGTAGGTAACTCAGTGATGCGCAATGTAAACCCCCGGCCAAATATTGCATGACCTTTTTGCTGAAGTTCGGTTAAGTAATTCTGATCAAAATCGGGCCCTTTTACATAGTAGAATTCAGCATAATCATATTCCTTTTGTACAAGATAAAAATCACAGAGCACTAACTTATCCATACCATAATTTTCCAGTGGTCGCTCTACTATTTCATAAATCTTCCAGGCAGGAATTTGATGACCATCACTCAGCCTGAATGAATCATCCTTGCGCCCTTCAATATGACCAATTAATGGGAAGGGACTTCCACAGGAACATTGCTTTCCGAGCATACGAGTATAATCGCCTAAGCGGTAACGGATGAATGGCATTGCAAAGGAGTTCAAAGCTGTCACGATTACCTCCCCAACCTCTCCGGGTGCCGCTGGATCACCTTTGCTATCAAGTATTTCCACTACCACATTATCATTAAAGAGGTGCATCCCCTTTTCTTTACACATGCTGGCAATCATCCCTATTTCAACGGAAGAGTATTCTTGATAAACCGGACATTTATATTTCTTTTCGATTAGGGCTGCGTCGTGATCTAATATCATTTCAGAATTGAGAGAAATTGCCTCGATCCCCATCAAGTCAATATCCCTATCAGAGATGTGTCTCCCAAGATCAATGGCATAGGATGGATATATGGACAGGATATGAGGCTTTAATTTTATTAACAATTCTCTTACCTCATCCATTGGTCTGCTTAGAGATAAACCCATCTGTCTGAACAACCCAAATGTGAATCCAGTATCCTCTGCAACAGGCAAGAAGTAAACCACCTTCTTAAATGGATTGTATCCAATCATGGAAAAGGTTCTGTAGAATAGCGCTACTCTAGACCAAAATGAATCCTGATCCCAGAGCACCCGTAACATCTTACCGGATGAACCAGATGTGGTTCTTGTTAAACAGTTATCAGCATGATATAGATTTGAAATAAAGGAAGTATCATTTTGCTGAATCTGTGATTTGGAGATCGGTGGAATCCTATGTAAATCATCTATGCATCTTATCTCATCTGGCATTACCTTAGCATCATCCATCCATTTACGATAAAATTGAGTTGAATCATAAGCATGGCGAATCACTTTTTGTAGTTTATAATTCTGTAACTTATTTATTCTATCCGCGTTGAGTCTCTGATTCAGGTTGAAACGTACGAAATGGTTTAATTTTTTTATCATTGCATTTTTATCTCTATCTGGAATTATTATTTCTGTAGTAGAATATTTTCTTATTACTCCCAAATGCTGAGATTGTATATTATTCAATGCTGGCGAAGAAACACGCCTTGCTCCCTGCCAAAAGGGGATCAAGGCGTGTTCTTATAGCTGATTACAGGTCTTATCTCAGCAAGAATTTCAATTTATTCAAATAATATTACCAAAAGGAATTACTCTCTCTTTCTCCTCCTTTTGATTATCCTATGAAATAGAATCATTGAATAAGGAAAGAGAATAAGCCAAATATTGGTTACTATACCAGGAAATACTGTAGAGTTGCTGCTATAATGTACGGATGCAAATGCTGGCGATCCGCAACCATCTGAAGATGAATCAGAAGGCAGAAACCATAATGGAGAGATTGTATCATCACCCTGTCCGTTGTCATCATTATCGGAATCATTACCTAGTGAGATTTCTTCATCTCCCGAATCATCATGTGATGTTGATTCATTTACTGTTGTAAATATCCAGCTATAATCTTCCTGAAGCGGGTTTCCAGCCAAATCTTCAGCCTTAGTAGTTATTATTGCACTATAGGTTGTGTCATACTCTAAAGTTGAATTGGGTTTGAAAATCATTTTTTTCTTTGAATCCATAAAGGTTATCACTCCTTCAATGGAGGTTGAATCATCATTGAGGGAGAACGTTGAATTATCAATCGTAGAAGGATTAATTGATTCACTAAATATGACAGTAATAGCCAAGTCAACCGCCACATCTTCAGCATCACTATCTGGATTGGTTGAGGAAATTGTAGGAGGAACATCATCCCAGGGCATACTATAAGACCATGCATAGTAGTCCGATGATGCATGAGTGTAGTTTTCATAGGCATATTCAGCACAAAAATCTGAGAAATCCAATAGGTTATTCTCTGTAATCCGACTTTCAATATCTCTCAAATTATTCATAAATTCTTCGGTTTTATCAACAATAAAATCATCAAGAGGAAATGTCCATTCCTGAACAACGGCTAATTCGATTTTATTTATCCTGAAATCATCCATGCCGTTATAATAGTCGCCTGTGTTGCTATCATAGATAAGCTGATCATAGATTTCCCGATCTGATATTGCTCTATTCAGGAGACAAGAGTCATCAATATCAAAGGGATCTTCGTTGTCATCAAAATCATCTGCCCAAACATAAAATGAAACATCCTTGGCATATGGGAAGAGCGGAACATAGACTCCAATTGAAGGCTCGCCTAGATTACACCAAAATGTGACAAGTCGTGGATCATCATCTGATGTTACGCCATCCACTACAAAAGCGAGTCGTGTTTGTGCGCGACTGATACAGTAAGTAGTGCTATAGTCCTCTTCAGGGCCAGGATCATAATCATCACCCTTGCTTGTGATGACATCTTTGGCTACTTCCAGCATAACATTGCGATAGTTCAATCTATCGCCCTCAACCATATCCTTCATCAAATCATAGGCGCGCCATCTCCGTTCTTCGCCATAATTAAAGGGTATGTAGGAATTTGAATTGGTACGATTAACAAATCCAATAAAATTACCATCATCATCCTTAGCCGAATTAGCATCATATTTTCTGTAACGGATGTGATTATCAAAAAATGGGAATAATCCAGTATAGCATTCATACAATGCTGCTCCGCCATGGGCATCAATAACCGCAAAGTTGCCACTGATGACCTTATTGGGATGGGTTTCGTGCCATCGAGATAACAATTCCTCAAAATCGTCTAAGCTGACACATTCCTGCAAGGCTAGCCTATTCAAATCAGTATTGACATTTGTCCACTCATGGTGTGGCAAAAAATCTTCGTAAACAGATGTGCAGGTGATCGCAAAACCCGCTTCATTTACTCCGCCAGAAGGGTTGATAGGTGTGCCATTATTAATATTTGCCCACTCATCATGATCATAGACCATAATGTAGCCGCCAACATCCGGATTTACAGCCTCAAAATATTGAATTTCTTGCTCATGTGAAGCAGAATTGTCCCTGCTCTTCCATATAAGGGGTCTCCCATTGGATGACGCTGCAGCCGAAACAACTGCAATATCGCAGGCCCATGAGTGAGTATGAACAAAGAGAGATAACACTGTGCCAAGGATTAGCATTCCAATCATTTTTACAGCAAATATTAAGTCTCTATTTTTCATTTTACTCCTCCATAATTATTGTTTTATATTTGAATCCTCAATCCCTATAATTGAAAGAAGATTCAATTGGGGATCAATACTCAAGTTTACAAATAGCATACACCCTACTTAGGAGTAGAGATATATTTGACTTCTCCACTCGCCTGTCGTTGAGTTAGCGATGTTCGGTCGTTCACGTGCGACTCTATCGCTTTACGCTTTATGCTTCCATTTGTGGGTATGCTATTAACCATTTCAATAGTAATAGTAACGGATTCGCCCAAGATTTCATGCAGTTTATTCACGATTTCCTGAAACCTATCCTCATTAAATTCCTTGCCTATAACAAGCTGTATAACAATATGATCCCTCTTTCGTTGAATAAGCTTGAACTCTTCTATTAAATGAAGGTGTTTATTAATGTGCATAGTAAATGCATTCAAGAGCTTGAGTGCAGTAATGGACTTGCCGCTAGGCAATATGAATGAATCATCGGCTCGCCCCTCAAAGGTTTTTAATAATGGGAATCCTATACTACAAGAACATGCATCAATATTAGAGCGTCCGATGTCGCCAATCCTGTATCTTATAAATGGCATTGCAGGACTCTGCAAGGTAGTAAGAACCATCTCGCCTGCCTCTCCTGGGGCTACTTGGTCCCCATTACTATTTAAAAATTCTACCCATACATTATCAGTAAAGATGTGGTAATTCTTTTTGTGACATTGAGATGCAATCATCCATGTTTCTTCAGTAGAATATTCATCATAAACGGGACAACCAAATATTTGTGAGATGAAATCACGTTCTTCCTGTGTGGACATCTCTGAATTGACTGATATAAATTTTGGACGAATATCTTTCAGTTCTTCATGTGTAGCTGTTCGAGCGATCTCCAGAATAATTGAGGCATATCCTTCTAGTAGGTCTGGCCTCTCCTTTCTTATTCTCCTGATTTGATCCTTTACAGGTAATATGGATGGGATATGTACTGCCCTGAAGAATGGCCCAAAATTCATTCTTTCAACAGCAGTGTATTTTATATAGGCAATCTTGTGCCAGGGTCTGTATCCTATCATGGTATATACTCGCAGGCTGGTTGCAAGGTAAAAGGCATAGGTGCTTGTGTTGAAAATGAAAGGCAATGACCTTCCAGTAGACCCTGTAGTCGCAGAATAGTGACACCTCTTTAAGTCAACCCCCATTGCAACAATACCTTCCGGATATTGCTCAAGAATCTCCTCCTTTGTGATAAAGGGAATTCTTTTAAGGTCTTCCAAAGAGGATATAGAATTTATATCTACACCCGCTTCATCATATTTCTTGCGATAATATGGCACCATCTCATAAGCACAATGAATTGATTGAATCACTCTTTTCTCAGCTTTTTTTAACTGCCATTTACGAGGGAACCATTGGTTGATATGGACCTTCATTACAGCAATCGATAGATGCCATAAAAGGTTTAGCATTTTTTATCATCCCTATTTGTCATTTTATTCATTTATAAAATTAAAGATTCTGCTCAATTTTGACATAATTAAGAATGGATGTAATCCTTCATGCTATTGTTACTTGTGAAGGTTTCAGTTAAATTTAACCTAAATTGCAATATTTACTAATTAGATCTTCAACTATTCTAAATATAATTATTTTTTATTGCCTGGTCAAACTATCCCCATATTGAAGATTGATTTAATACGATTGTTGGGCATGTTGATATTGCGCTAATATTATCAATTCACATACAAATTGCAATATATATTTACAATATAATACAATAATAGTTGACCGTCCAGTCGTTATACTGTTTTTATTTATAAATATAAATTACTTCAAATGACGTAAACATTTTGATTAAAATGCGTCATCTGGCGCCTCCGATTTGTTTCAGTTTGTAAAATATGAATATGGTTTTGCGCTTGGTAATTTGGCGTTAGAAAGGTTCTGCGAGGATGTTGAAAAACTTGTAGAGGAGCATTATTCTGCAAAGGTTTATTTAAAGATCGGTCAGATGCTCAGGTATGGAGTAAGTCAAGACGGAAAGCCCTTTTGTGGTAAAAAGATATCGGATACAAAAATGGTTTCAGTAGCATTGACAATTGTATCAGATGATGACATCGCAGATTTTAAAAAAGGGATCAAGCTCAGTGATTTTAAGGAAGAAGGTTATGTGGAGGCTTTTTAATGAAGCAAAAGAACAGAAGTGTGTGCAGGCAGAAGTAGACGTTAAAGCAATATTAAAGATGTCTTTGCCAAATGTCTCCAAATCGCTACTGTGTTATGAAAAGAGACGGGCAAAATAATTCCACGCCGAGGAACTGTGCATGATATGAGAAGGTCGCTCACCCACAAAAGAATTATTTGTCAGAAACGGTTTGTGGATCGATATTCGGCTTTCCGAATAGCAATCTTTCACTTCAAGTAGTTGATAAATATATCATACGTATTAAAATGAGTAAATTCTTAGTAAAAGAATATTAAGATATTATCAAAGAAATGGAAAATAAGTTTACTGAAATACCATTTGACAGTGATTTATTAGAGCATAGGATGAAGCAAAATAATAAGAAAAAAAACAATATTAAGCATTAAAATTTTAGTGGTGCCAGACGTTATTTTGTTCATGTCAAATGGCGTAATGGTAATAAATAAATATTGGAAAGGAAAACAGCAAGGAGTTAAATACTATATTTGAAATAAAGAAATGAATATTCTGGATAAATTATTTATAAATGCGCCTAGGAAGATATTTCGTATTATCTTTTATAGATGGGAGTATTTCTATTATCTTTTTTTGTATTCTAGACCAAAGTTAGAAATACTGCCCATTCAGAAGCGGTATTTGATATATGGAGGGGACGACCTAAATGAGGTTTCTGAGAATTATCGAAAATCGTTTCCAGATAGGGTGAAAACAAAAATTGCTGAAGCAGATTTGATCTGCGAACATATATTTGATCTTTTAGGGAGTGGTCCTGTAAAGTTAAGCCTTGAAGGTGAGGATTATAAACCAATCAACTGGCATATCGATTTTAAGAGCAACTATTCTTGGAGTCCTAAGATATTTTTCCGAAACATTCGATTTGGTCATAAAATGGGAGTTGATGTGAAGGTTCCATGGGAGTTGTCGCGTTTCCAACATTTGAATACACTGGGTCAGGCATATGTCTTGACCAAAGATAGAAAATATGTGGATGAGTTTAAAAATCAGATTACAGACTGGATAAAACATAATCCGATTGGCTTTGGAGTTAACTGGCGATGCACCATGGATATAGCCATACGAGCGGTAAATTGGCTAGTATCGATGGAGTATTTTATTAGTAAAGGAATACTCGAGAAAGATTTCCTGAATAAGTTTTATCTCAGTATATATGAACATGGAAAATTTATCCGCAATCATTTGGAATATTATTCAGAATTTACAGGTAATCATTACTTATCAGATATAGTTGGATTATTTTTTATTACTGTTTATTGTCCGTTTTTTAAAGAAAGTAAATTGTGGCAAGAATTCGCAATAGGTGAATTATGTAAAGAGATAGAAAAACAGGTTTATCCGGATGGATGCAATTTCGAGGCATCCACCACTTACCATCGTCTTGTGTTAGAATTGTATTTCTATTCAGAGCTGCTTGCTGTACGAGCAGGCATCGAATCCCCTGCTGAATATCAGGTTAGACTAAAGAAAATGTTTGAATTTTCCTTGTACTGCCTAAAACCCAATGGTACAATTCCTCAAATTGGTGATAATGATAGCGGGAGGTTTCTCATATTTTGCAGAAGACCTGTATTGGAGCATAAATATTTGCTAACCTTGGCTTCGATTTTTTATAGGGATTTAGAATATAAACTATCTGATTTTGTTGAATTTGATGAGGAAGCATTCTGGGTTTTTGGCATGACAGGTAAGGAATTATATGATAGCATTGCATTTACGAATACACCTCTCATAACAAAGGCCTTTCACAATTCAGGTTGGTATATTATTCGGCATAATAATGATTATTGTTTTATATCATGTGGCGCAAATGGTCAGAATGGTATTGGTGGACATGCTCATAATGATAAGTTAAGTTTTGAATTAGTAATCAATGGACGTGATGTTATTGTGGATCCAGGTACTTATGTGTATACCCCTTTCCCTAAGGAGAGAAATAAATTTCGCTCTACAGAATATCACAATACAATAAAATTTGATGGTTATGAACAAGGTGAATTATTAGAAAGAGATTTATTCTATCTAGCAGATGGAGTAACGATTAATAACATTCAATTCGAAGAGATGAGTGATAGATCAATCTTTACCGGAGAAATAAAATATTCAGATGTTGTACATAACAGGACAATTATATTATATAAGCAATCAGGTGATTGTTTGATAAAAGATAGTATTCTCTCTAAAAAATCTATTACTGCAACATTATTATTTCATTTATCACCTGATTTGTTTTATGACAAAAATTACATATATACCAAAATAAATAATGAGAAAATTATTTCAATTGAAACCAAAGAACATAAATTTGAAAAAAAGGAATATGACTATTCCCCTGAATATGGTTTAAAGATAAAAGCTGAATATTTGGCTGTCAATCTACAAATAATAGAGAAAACACATTCCTTTCATACTTACATCAGAAAAATAATGTGAAATAGGTATAGAAGTGCAAAAGTCGAAAAGGATGAAATTAAATAATAAAGATATATTGGTTGAGTATGTGAAAAAAATGAAAAATTATTATAATTATAACGGATTTAGTGCAACTGCAAAAAGAATTTATTATAGGCTTAAACCAGATTTTTTTATTTATAGAGAAACAATCATGGGTGAATATTATATTGTTCCAAATCAAACTAATAATAATAGTCTGAATTTTATTATTGCTTCAGAAAAAGATATTGATGAGGAATACAAAGATATTTGGCATACAAAAGAGCAGGCATTAGAAAGATTAAGAAAGGGACATATCTTATTTTTAGTTAAAGACAAAGACAGTGGCGCAAATATGTGTTATCTTTGGGTAGAATTATCAGATATTAGCATTCCATGGCTTGGAATAAAAAAAATGTACATACCTCCTACGATTGCATACTATTCTGGAGCATATGTGCCTTCACAGTATCGAGGACAACGTCTTGCATATCAATGTGGACAATATAGAACATACTATTTATCAAAAAATAAAATTGCTACAAAAGCATTTTCAGTTACATCAACCGATAATATTGCCTCTAACAGAACTGCTAATTTAACTGGCAGGAAACATTATCAGCATGTCAAATATATAAAGGTATTTTGCCTTAAAATATACATAGTGGAATCATTAAAAGAGGATATGAAGAGGAAGAAGAAAATATTTATAAATGATTCAAATTTTTGGAATGTTTTTTCTACAATTTTAAAAGAGACATAGGTGAATGCAGAATTATGTAAAAATACCTTACCCAATAAAACAGGGTCTAAAATATATATACAGCTGTATTCCAATAGGATATCGATATAGTAAAGTATTCTGGGATACTTATTATTTCCTTCAGAAATCTCAATGGTGGAGCAGAGAACAGTTAGAAGAATATCAAATACAAGAATTGAAAAGGTTATTGAAATACTCCTATGAACATGTACCATATTATAGAAGAGTATTTGATGAAAGATATTTAAAACCAGAAGATATAAGATCAAAACAAGATATCAATGAATTGCCAATTCTAACAAAAGAGATAATTCGAGATAATTTTAATGATTTGTTAGCCGTTAATGTGGATAAAAGTGATTTATATCTAGAAAAAACAAGTGGGACAACTGTTAGTCCATTAACTCTCTATTGGCAAAAAAGCAAGACTATACATAAAGAGGAAAGTTTTATATGGACAATTTGGAATATAGCTGGATATCGTTTTAATGAAAAGCGTCTCGATTTAACACACCTAAAATTAAATAATAAGTTATGTGAATATGATCCGTTAAAACGAGTAATGCATATATCTGCTAATTCCATGAACGAAGATAATCTGCATATTTATGTAAATTTGATACGGGAGTTCCAACCTAAGGTTTTTAAAAGTATTCCTTCAAATTTAATTATTCTAGCTAATTATGTTTTGAGAAAGGAGATACCAATATTCCCTTCAATAAAATTGGTTATATGTGGTTCAGAAATGCTCTATCCCTGGCAGAAAAAAAGGATTGAGGATGCACTTCAATGTCGACTCTTTTCTTTTTATGGCCAGACGGAAAGAGTAATTATTGGGACTGAATGCGAAATAAATAGTCAATATCATATATTTCCTGAATACGGAATTACAGAAATAATTGATTCTGATGGTTTACCCATTAAACTTGAGGGCACTCTGGGAAAAATTGTTGGCACAGGATTTAACAATTATGCCATGCCGCTAATAAGATACCAAGTAGGAGATATTGCTTCTTGGTGTAATGAGAAGTGTCCATGTGGAAGAAACTATCCTTTATTGCAATCGATTGAAGGACGAGAAAATGAGTATTTAGTTACAAATACTGGTGATCTAATACCTATTATTATAATTCCATATTCTTCAATTATGAAGAATGTTAAACAATTTCAGTTTTATCAAGATACAAAAGGGAAAGCGATTTTATATATAATACCTTCGCCATCATTTACACAGGATAATGCTATGAGTATTATTAATAATTTAAAGAAAGAGCTTAGGAATATTGAAGTAAAATTGGAATATACTGATACTATCCATAGAACTAAAGGTGGGAAATATAAATATATTATTCAAAAATTACCTATTAAATTTGGGGATATTTCAATTTAGTTAAATAATGATAAAAGATTTTATTAATGACGCAATAAAATATATACCTGCTCGAATTGTTCCTGGAATTGTTGGATTTATTAGCATCCCTATAATAACAAGATTATTCCCTCCTAAAGAATATGGTTATTATAGTTTAGCAATAACTACTATATCAATATTTATTACAGTAACGGGTTGGATATCAATGTCAACTATTAGATTCTATCCTGCCTTTGAAAGAGAAAATAAAGTAAATCAATTTCTTTGGAATATTTTTTGGTCTGCAATTATTTCTACATTCTCACTAACTGTCATTTTTGTTATTTTCATACTCTTTATTAAGACCTATATCCCTTTACAACTATATTTCCTTTTATTAGCAGGTGCAGGTTTTTTTGCTGTCTGTAGCATTTATAATGTTTTCTTATCTATCTTAAGCGCACAAAGAAAAATTATTTGGTTTAGTGGATTTTCTGTCTGGCGAAGTATAATGAGTTTGAGCCTTGGGTTATTGTTTATATTTATATTTAAAACAAATATTGAGGGTTTATTCTATGGGATGATCCTTTCCATTGTAATAGTATTACCATTACAATGGAATATATCAATAAAAAAATTTTACACAACTACAGCTCAAATTGATTTATCATTAATAAAAAAAATGGCAAGGTATAGTTCCCCTTTAGTTTTAGGGAATATGGCTGCCTGGATATTAAGCCTGTCAGATAGATATGTCTTAGAATTTATTCGAGGGGCTCATGAGGTCGGAATATATGCCACAAGCTATAATATTACCAATAGAAGTATAATGCTCATTATTTCGTTATTTATGGTAGCCTCTTCACCTATATCGAATCGTATTTGGGAAAATGAAGGAGAAGAAAAGAGCAAGGAATTTCGAGAACAAATTACTCGTTATTATTTAATGATTTGCATTCCAGCTGTGTTTGGTTTTATCGTTCTTGCTAAACCCCTTTTTAGTATTATGGTAGGAAAAGAATATCTCGAAGGGTATAAGATTATTCCTTTTATAACATTAGGAATTTTTTTTTTGGGTCTTCAAAATATCTTTCATGCTGGCTTTTTGTTTCATAAAAAAACAGGTTATATAACATTTGCCATTGGGATATCAGGAGCGTTTAATTTATTTCTTAATATATTATTTATACCAAAGTTTGGATATGTAGCTGCTGCATTAACTACCCTAATTTCTTATGTTTTTTTATTATTTGTAATAGTAATAAGATCACGTAGAATTTTTGTATGGAAATTTCCTTTTAGATCTTTAGTAAGAATTTCATTGATATCAGCAATAATGGGAGTATGCATTTATTATCTAAGTAATATATATTTACCTAGAAATACTTTAAACATAATTATTAGTGTTCTACTTGGAATTATAACCTATGGCTTATTTCTTTTTTTATTTAAAGAAATTCAGCCTGAAGAAAAGGAAAATGTTAAGAATATTTTTTATAAGTTTTTCTTACGATTAGGAAGCGATACATAATAGCTATTGATATGGATATTAATTCCCCAATTTCCAATTTTTAATTATACAACCTATTGGGAAGTATATATTAAGTATGAATAAGAAAAAGATTAGTATTATAATCTCATTAACAATTTTAATATTATTCATTTATTCAATATGGGCATACTATAAATCTTATAAAGTAATCAATAACTTAAAAGAGAAATATGGTTATAATACTCCCTGTGAAAATATGCCTCCTTCAGTTTTTCAAAAGGAGGAATGGGAGGGAGTAATTATTGATTCTGATGTTCTTTATACTGATGGCGCTCATAATATTGTTCCATATGACCTGGACAATGACGGTCAACTGGAACTCATCGCTAATTCATATAGATCAGATTCACTTCTGATTTACAAATATAGTGAAAATCCACGTAGTCCCAAAAACTGGACACGCTATGTTATAGACCAATCCGTATCTGGTGGAATTCCATTAAAACCAATAATTAAGTTTTTTAAGAATATGTTCAGGGTAAAGATTGTTGGAGGTTTTTTAGGCGCTGCACATTATACTGCAATAACAGATATGAATGAAGACAATAGGAAAGACCTGATAGTAGCTGGAGATTATAAAAGCTATGATATTGTATGGTTTGAGGCTCCAGAAAACATAACAAAAGTATCAGAATGGAAAAAGCATGTTATTTATCAGAATGATTCTCATAGAACTTATCATGTTGAAGTTGGTGATATTGATGGAGATAACAACCAGGATGTTGTATTTTCAACAAAAACTGATAATAGTCTGGGATGGTTAAAGAATAATAAAGATTCAAACAAATGGTCAATGACATGGATAGATTTAAATTGTATAAGATGTTTTAATGCAAGAGTTGCTGATCTTAATAAAGATGGACGTCAAAATATAATTGCTTCAGAAGATGATTCAAAAAATGGTGGGAAATTACATCTATATAGCTATTCAAATGATCCAACTGTTCAGAATAATTGGAATGATAGAATCATTGCTAACTTTCCTGTTGGACATGGTGTGAGTATATTTGAAATTGAGGATATTGATAAGGATGGAAATATGGATATTATAACTGGTAATCATCAAGGGGATATCTATATAATAAGAAATCCTTTACCTCATAACGTAAAAGGAGAATGGAGAAAATATAAAATAAATAATCATAATTATAGAAGTTGTGAAAATTTAAGGGAAATAGATGCAGGTGATCTTGATGGTGATAAAGATTTGGATATAATAGTAGCTGATGAAAGTAAAAACCAATTAGTATGGTTTGAAAATGATGGTAAAACATTTAACAAAAACTGGAAAGTTCATATTATTGATAAATCAGATCAGTATCTAAAATGGAATCATGCTGTTGGATTAGGAGATATTGATGGTGATGGTAAATTAGATATTGCAGTGGCCGCATGCGGCAGTAATATTTTTTTCGTATATTTTAATAATATAATATGCAATGGAAAATAGGGTTTAATATAAACATCTCAAAATACTAATGTTTGGTTGTTGCAAAATAATAAATTCTGTAATATGAATTCTATTAAAGCTGATAAGAGGCAAATATACGTATTTATTGGAATTGAATTTATGAAACGTGACATGTCGTAACAATCCTATTATGTAATGAAAACTAACATAACTGTGCTAAGGAAGTTGGGAATCAAAGGGGAGGGTGCCTATTGATAAAGCTCAACTTAGCATTTGTATATTATAGAGATGGCTTTTAATAAAAAACATGAGTAAATTCATAATAACATTAGTTATTTCAATCATTATAACAGTAGGAATGCTAATTAATCAATATTTAGGAATTGGTATTGTTCTTCTATTCCCTCTTATGTATATTGCTGTCATTAACAGTTATAAACTTTTTTTCATATGGTTAATTTCATTTCCCATTTTAAATAATATTCAGATCAATCTAGGGCAATTACCTGATATAACATTTAATAGAGTCGTAATATTAACTTTATTTCTCATAATAATTATAAAAAATTTTATGGAAAAACGATTTGAAGTAAACAAAAATATATTCTTGATGATATTATTTTTCCTTATTCCAGCCTTTATTTCCTTTATACGTTCAGATGATCCGATCCGGGCGATTCAATCTTTTTTGGATGCTTATATATTGACATTTATGTTATTTTATATAAGTGTCCATTTTTTTAATAAGGATTATGATATAACAAGGATGTTGATTATTTTCTGGATTATTGGAATAGTAATTTCAACAATGGGAATAATTGAATATTTCACCTATTATGATTTATTCCCTAACGTTGTCGGATTAAGAGGAACTGATTTTTTTGTTAGGGCCAATGGGCCATTCCCAACATCAGAAGAATATGGTTTATTTTTATCTCTTTGTATTTTAATAATTTTAGCAATAAAGCATATAAAAAAAACGAGATTATACTCATTTGAATTTGTTGCTCTAATATTAATCTTTTGTGGTATTTTATGTTCTATGAATAGAACTATAATAATAGTATTTATAATGTCCTTGCTAATACCGCTGTTATACTATAGAAAAAGTCGCTATATAACATTGATAACAGTTTTATTTATTGTAATTATTGCATTTCAAATATATCCCATGATTTCTGATGTCGAATTATTCAGAGATAGAGTATCAAGATTTGATACTATTGCTACAAGATTTAGCGCCTACTATTGTGCGATTGCAATAATTAAAGACCATTATTTTATGGGAATTGGTTTAAATAACTTCCAAATATATTCATATTTCACAAAGTATAATAAGTCATATGATGGGTACAGTCACCCTAAGTGGGCACATAATACCCTTCTGCAAGTTTTATCTGAAATGGGTTTAATTACCTTAATTCCTTTTTGTATAATAATTGTCGCAATTTATATCACCATTTATAAATATATGAAACTATCTGTGGATAAAAATATATTTATTATTAGTATATCAATTTGTTATGCAATACCTTTTCTATTCACAATCAATCCTATTGGTACTGCATCATTAAACTATTTATATATAATTATTTTAGCTTTTATATATAGTTCATTATATAAAACACAAAATAGTAAATTATGCTAAATATAATATTCAAAGTTTTATTCATATTTAACTAATCATGAAAAAAAACATTAAGATATTTATATATAATGGCGATATCACGGAAGGTATTATTGATTCTCAAGTTCTATCTTATCTTGATTTTTTAAAAGGAATTGATCACAATTTGATTTTTATAAATTTTATTAGTATTAAGACTTTTGCACAAAAATATCGTTTAATAAAAAACAAACAGAAATATATGAAAGAAAAAAAAATTTTCAATTTTTGCTTTTTAGCATTAAATCAAATGAAAATTTCAGGAAAGGTGCTAAGTTTATACTATTCACTTTCAATCGGATTTGTATTCCTTTTATTGAATTTATTAGGGTATAATATTATTCTTCATTCCCGAGGAATATGGTCTACTTTGTTTTGTACATATGTAAAAAAAATATCTTATCGATGTAAATTAATATTTGATATGAGAGCTGACAGTGTAAGTGAATATAAATTTTTATATCCATCAATGACATCTAATGCGATATCACATATTGAGAGAGTGCAGAAAAAGTGTGTTCTTGAGTCAGATATATGTCTTATGGTATCAAATGCATTAAAGAAGAATATTTTTCATAGATATGGAGATATTGACAAAACCTACATTATCCCCAGCATTGGCCGGTCTGACATTTTTTCCTATGATAGTAATATACGGGAATGCGTAAGAGATAAATTGGGTTTATCTGATAAATTTGTCATAGGCTATTCTGGTTCAATGCATTCCTGGCAACGTGTGGACAAGGCTTTTGAGTTATTCGAAATTGTACAATCATTTAGAAACGATGCTGTTTTATTAATACTGACAAAAGATATTGAGAAAGCACATGAATTATATGGCAAGAATGCCAATTCTATTATTATGAGTATAGAATATGAAGATTTAGGCAGGTATGTGCAATGTTTTGATCTTGGTGTTCTATTAAGAGATAAAATATTATTAAATAAAGTATCTTCACCTACAAAATTTTCAGAATATATTTTATGTGGTGTTCCTGTGTTTGTCTCGACTGGGATAGGTGATTTAGAGGATATTGTCACAAATATGAAATTAGGAGTTTGTGTGGAAAACTTTGATGATAGGTCTGAATTTGAGAGAGAGATAAAGAAATTTCTAATCACATTGTTTAATAGAAATTTAATTGCAGAATTTGGGAAATATTATTTTTGCAGGGAAGCTTACATCAATATTTATAATGATATTTATAGTTGAAATTTAACAATAATAATTAAGCCTCGGTGGGGGAGTCGCCACAAGGGTTTACCAAACTAAAATTATTTATGAAGACTACTCAGCAATATTCAGTACCCAAATAGCAAATAAATTTGATTTTTTTATAAGATTTCATGAATTATTTCAATTACATTTAATCTCTTTTATTTAATTGTTAAAAGGTTTGACTCATTAGCATTATATGTAACCAGTATAGTAGAGTAGTTACAACGAATTTGACAATGATTTCACAAGGGATTGGGTGTTGCTTTATTGGCGATTATCTATTTTCAAAAATTATGGATATATACTACACTTATTGGTGACATATTACAGTAATTATGGAGAGTAATATTACACTTCAATATCAAGTGGTTAGTCTTCATTTATATCTAATATGCAAATAATAAAAGAAGTATAATCTACAACTACATTTTTATTTAATATTTTTCTATATATTATCTTAAATAAGATTTTTGATTTATACTTTAATTATATTTACTCTATACTAAGATTGTTTTAGGGATATAACTGATATGAGTATGAAAACAAAGCTTTTATTTGTAATTCCTTCTCTTGCTGGAGGGGGGGCTGAAAGGGTATTACTAACCCTGTTTAATAATCTAAGTAATGAAAAATATGAAATTAGCTTGGTCCTTTTTATTAAACAAGGGAAATTTTTAAATGAACTACCTCCAGATATAAATATTATAGATATTGATAAAATGAGTAGATGGGATTTCTTTAATCTTATTTTTAGATTACGAAAAGTGATTAAAGATATAAAACCTGCTTCAATAATAGGGATGTACTACTATTCGAGTATCATCGCGGTACTTTCTTGTTTATTTATAAATGATAGGCCCAAAATTATAGTCTGTGAACACGGCAGCCATAGTGCGTTTTTACCAACAACAAGAGCACGGCACCTTAAAAAATTATTAATGAAATTTTCCTATAGAAAGGCTGATAAAATTGTAGCGATATCTCAACATATGAAAGAGAATTTGATTGTTGATTTAAAACTAAAACCGGCGAATATAACAGTAATCAACAATCCAATACCTGTAAAGCTAATTAAAGAACAAGCTTTAGATAGTATTGCAGATGATTTATTAAATTATAAAAAAGGACAGATAATAATTTCTTTAGGAAGATTAACACAACAAAAACGTTTTGATAGATTGATAAGAGCATTTAGTTTAGTACTTCAACAAAAAGAGGTTTACTTGATTATATTAGGTCAAGGTGAATTGTTGAATGATTTACAAAATTTAGTTGATGAGTTAAATGTAAAAAAATTTGTAAGATTTCTGGGCTTTAAGGATAATCCCTTTGCCTGGCTTTCGAAAGCAGACATCTTTGTTTTATCCTCTGATTGGGAGGGCCTTCCTATGGTTATTTTGGAAGCAATGGCTTGTGGTACCCCAGTAATTGCTACAGATTGTCCAACGGGACCAAAAGAAATAATTATAAATGGAGAAAATGGCTTTTTAGTACAGATGAATGATGAAAAAGCATTAGCAGAGGCGATGCTAGCCTTATTGAAAGATGGAAATTTACGGAATAAGATTTCTAAAAAAGGGGAACTAAGAGCAGAAGATTTCCGAACAGAAATAATAATTCCACAATATGAGAAGTTATTTGATCAGTGCTAAAAGTTTTTTTACTAAGATTATTCAGATATTATTAGTGAACACAGATTTAGAAAACTTCAATATCAAGAAATCCAATACATATTCAATACAACCTAATTGATAATGTCACAAGCGATGAATTAAGATATGGATAATTTAATATAATGAAAATCCTAATATTTGAAGCCTATTCAGATGCTAATATTGGAAGTGCGTCACTAATTGAAAATAGTATTAATTTAATTAAACAAAAATATCCAAATGCAAAAATAGAATTACTAGCTCAAAATGTAGAATCTGTTAAAACTTTTTCCGGTTATAATAGTTATGAAGAACTGTTTTCATTTCCCTTCTCCCAACATAGAATAAAACAATTATTTTGGGTGGTAAAGTCATTCTTATGGATGATCATTCATTTAATGATTAGAACTTTACAATTACCAATCCCAGAAAAATTTTATACATACAATCATTCAAAATTAGTTGCTATAGAAAAAATAAAGAAAGCTGATATTTGTATAAGTATTGGTGCAGAAAGAATTAATGATAACTTTGTACTAGTATTGCCTTTTTGTCTTTATACAATGTGGGTAATAACAAATTACAAAAAAAGAATAATTTTATTTCCACAAACTATTGGTCCATTTCATTATAATATCACTAAAAAATTGTCTGCTTATATTATTAAGCGATGTAATTATATTTTTTTGAGAGACTATAAATCGGTAAGTATTGTCAAGAATTTAGGGATAAAATTTGATAATTTTAGTTTTATGCCTGATGTAGCTATTCTACAGAAAGCAATTGATCAAAAAAGAATAAATCAAATCTTAGAAATGGAGAACATAAATTATGAAAATAGAGCTATTGTTGGAATTTCTGTAATGGAATGGAGCTATTTTAAAGCTCCACTCCATTCAACAGGATACGAAGGATATAAAGATGCTGTTTCACAAATAACTGATTATCTGATAGAAGAATTAGGCTATTATGTTATTTATGTTCCTACTAATGTGAAAATCCATGGATGCCGAGAAGATGATATAAAAGCAACACACGACATTTATCAATTAATCAGGAATAAGGGAGATGTCGCTATTGTTGAGAATCTCTATAGACCTTCTGAAATTATGGGGCTATTTAAAATAATGGATTTTCTTTTAGTTACAAGAATGCATGCTTGTATTCTAGCCACAAGCGCATATGTACCTACATGTTCAATTAATTATCAATTTAAATTATTCGAGTATATGAAATTATTAGGATTAGATAAAAATACAGTCGATATTCATGAAGTTAATTTTGAGAGTTTAAAGAATATTATAGATTATACATATATAAATAGAAATGATATTCAACAAAAATTAAAAAAGAAAATAAGTGAATTAAAATCTAAATTTGAGATATTAAAAGATACAATTTAATACCTATTTCACTAGTTTTTTCCATGGAGATTGTCAAATATTCAAGATACAGAATATTACATTTCAGCGTTTGATGAAGCAATATTGACATATGTAATACCTGCGATTTCCAATACTTATTTGGGATGTCAATTTACCTCAGATGCGTTAACAGTCATTTGATGCGATACTATAAAAACAATATTATTTAACTTTCAATAGAGAATGTCAAAAAATCGCAGCATGGAAAAGGGGGAACTCTCGATTAATTTATAAACATTATTTAGAATGAGTATATATATGAAGATACTACAGGTAAATTCTTTCTATTATAATCGGGGTGGGGATTGCACTCATATGTTTGCTACAACAAAGTTGTTGGAGCAGCATGAACACATTGTGATTCCATTTTCTATGAATCACCCATTAAATTTTGATAGCCCTTATTCTAAATATTGGCCTTCATATATTGATTTTGTTGAAGCATTGAAAGAAAAAAGTATAAAAAATGCCACTAATGTAATTACAAGAACCATTTATTCTTTTGAGGCGAAAGAGTGTATAGGAAAGATTTTAGATGACGAAAAGCCTGATATTGTTCATATCCACAATATTTTACATCACATTACTCCCTCTATCCTTGGTGAGATAAAAAAAAGAAAGATACCTATAGTGTGGACTCTACATGATTTCACAATAATTTGTCCAAATACTTCTTTTCTTACAGAGAGGGGGGATATCTGTGAATCATGTAAAAGACGAAAATTTTTTATGGCGCCTTTAAAACGATGCAAGAAAAATTCATTAGCCGCGAGTTCTGTTGCGATGTTAGAGAATTATACCCATCGGTTTATTAATATATATAGACATGTTGATAAGTTTATCTCCCCAAGTAACTTCCTACGACATAAATTCATTGAGTATGGTATGGGTAAAAAGATTATTACTCTTAATAATTTTATAAATATTAATTCAATTAAACCGAACTATAATAATCTTAGTTACTATCTCTATATTGGTCGTTTAAATCATATTAAAGGAATAAATTTATTAGTGACTGCAGCAAAAAAGAATCCTTATATACAGCTAAAAGTTGTAGGCGATGGAGAGCTATTTGAAGAGTATAATAGTGAAAATATTGCTAATATTGAGTTTTTGGGTTTTAAAACAGGCCAAGAGTTGCAAAATATAATATCTAATGCCATGTTTATTGTAGTACCCTCACAGTGGTATGAAAACTTTCCATATTCCATCTTAGAGGCATTCGCTAATGGGAAACCAGTTATAGCTTCAAGAATTGGAGGCATACCTGAATTGGTTAAAGATCATGAGACTGGATTAACTTTTGAACATAATAATCCTGACGAATTAAGTACAAAAATAGCATGTTTAGTAAATAATCCTGTTAAAATTGATGAAATGGGGAAAAATGCCAGAACCTTTATTGAACTGAAACTCAATGCCGATACACATTATCTTAAGTTAATGGAGATTTATAAGAGTGTATTGTGATTAATGAATAATTGAACAGAAAAGTATAGTTGTTTGAATATCAATTGATAGCGTTACTGCAAAATCTAATTTCATTGAAATATTATTTCAATAAAAGTCTATAATCACCTGTTGAGGCTGTAATAAATATTGATATTTATGAAAACAACTATTATTTTGAACGCCATCAAAAAATGTATTATTTATTACATATCAATGATATCTTTTATTCCAACATCAAGGCAATGGGAATCAGCTTGTAAATGGAAATTTCCATTTTCCGGATAAATAAAAAGAGGATCCACACTAAAGTTGTTTTCCATAATATCGCAATCTATATTAACAATTTCATCCTCTGTAAGTAAATTAAAATCATACGCACTATGGTTTTTATAATAAGAAGGACTATAAGGATTAGACATCTCTGGATGTGCATATCGGATAGGTTTATCTGCTCCATTTTTATATACACAATTGTTTCTATAGATATTACTTAATACTGATCCAGTTTCATCATCTTGTATCATTAACCCACAATTTATATCAGCATAGCTACTCATACAAAAATTCATTATAATATTATTTTCAATAAGGCAGCCTTCAATTTCTCCTCTCGGATCTCCAGTTACACTTATTCCAATATAATCAGTATTGTATATAATATTGTTGTATATTGTATTATTTTTGCCATTTTTAAAAATAGCTATCCCTGTCGGGAGTGATTTTTTCTCAACCCTAATGCTATAAGGTGTAAATGAAACTGTATCAATTACATTATAATAAAATTCATTATTATCTCCATGCCCTATCTGATTGCTTACTGAAGTATCTTTTATAAGGTTTCTATAAATTTTATTAAATGAACAAGCACCATCTTGGGTACTGGCATTTTCTATCCCAATTCCTCTACAATAGTTTGTATTAGGTGCAGTAATTATATTATCGTAAACCTCATGATAGTTGCACACTCCAATTGGTGAGACCGTATTAAGATTTTCTATGCCTATTCCTGAATGATTCCAATTTGATACAGTATTATTATATATGCTGCAATGATGTGTATTATGAAAAATTGAAATTCCGTCAGCTATTGTTGCTGGACCATAATTATAGCTAGCATTTTCAAATCCAGACTCAATTGTACAATTTGAAATCACACAATATGATGATTCTATATTAGGATCGAATCCATGTATACTTATTCCATTTACAGTAGAATTCAACCCAACATTACAATTATCAATATGTATATTTGTTGAGCCAATAATTCTAATAGCATCATAACCACCTCTTAGATCTAAATTGTAGATATTCACATTATTTTTCAACTTTAGGAGTATGGCATAATTATCAGCATACGAGCCCTCAAGAGTAGATGCTGGATTGTCTAAGGAATAAACCGATAGAGTATTGTTTTCCCAAAACCACCTGTTTGTAGCATTTACTTCATCTATGGTTTCTGCTTCAATAAATTCAGTATTGGAAAGAAATATTCGTATAGGATCTTTTGTTAAAGTCATGGTCCATATGCTATTCCCTTGATATGACCAGCTATCTTCATTATTCATAGACCAATATGCACCTACAGCAGTTATTATTGGTTTTGCTCCTGAGCCATAAGCACCATATGATATAGGCTGATCAATACTACCACTCTGTGGTTCTAATCTATCTCCATAACTCTCAATCTTCCAAGTCTTTCCTCTTTTAAACAAAATCGTATCACCAGGTTCAAAACTCATAGCGTTTACTTTTGTTATAGTTGCCCAAGCATTTTCTTCAGAGAGACCATCATTATTATCATTACCTTCTGGATCAATAAAATAAATAGTGCCATTACCATACAGCATCATTACTGTAATATCTACTGTGGTAGTAACATCATTTAAAACAACAATGTCCTCAGAAGCATTACCAACTACAATATTATCTGTATTTTTGGCATCTACAACGATTTCCCAATTTCCTAAAGCCAAATCATTAATTGAAAGGGTAGTATCAAAAATAATTTCATTGAACTCTGCTCCATTAGGCCCTATTCCAGATATGGCATAGCTGGCTATATCCGTATTACTTTTGCTTTGGGAAGTAGATATGTTTATTATTAATGCCCCACTATCTACGCCATAATCGTCACCTATATTATTACAGGTAATCGAAATACATCCAAGAATTGAAATAATAATATTTATGAAAAGAATATGTGAGTAAATTTTTTTCGCATTTAATTTATTAATACAATCCCTAGCAAAATTTTTTATGAATTGTTTCATCATAGATCTCCCTTTATTATTTTATTTGGGGGGATTATGATTTGAATAATTATGACTTTGTATGTATTTCAAATTTGGGCATCCCCCAAAACATTGCCATTTAATAATAATTATGGCCAATTTGCTTTATTAATATTATAATTTTGTGGTGATATTTAGTAATAAATATAGATTATCCTAATCCATTTGTTTATAATACCAATAAGGCAAATCGTTAAATTTACTATAAAAAAATAAGTTTGTCAATTCAAAAATACAATTTTTGTAGTTTTTCAATCTCAAAAAACACATTAAATTTCTATTAGTTTATTGACATACACAGTGTCATTTTAAGTATCTTGCAAAAATTTGGCCAAACAAGTAAGCTAACGTGCAATAATAACTCATCGTTATTAGAAACAACAAAAAGTAATATTGTGCTGTCAATGCCTTAATAAATTTCCCTTTATTTATTTAATTGTTCTAAATATTGACTATAAAGCGATGTCAGAGTTGAACTGCTCTGTAATCGCAATATAATAAAACGGGAGGAAACTTTATGAAAAAAGTTATTCATTCTTATCTACAATATTCATTATAGCTCTTTTGCTGAATGTTAACGGTTGTTTCTGCAATAAAGATGATAGTGGTGGAATCAGTGTCATTTCACCACCTGTAAATACTGAAGAAATTACAATAACCATTGATCAGTTCGATGTTAATGTTATTACAGGCAAAACCTTTCCATTTACAGCTACAGTAACAAATGTTAATGATCCCAGTATAACATAGTCGGTTAGTAGTACAGTAGACAGCGACAAAGGCTCAATAGAACAGTCAGGCTTGAATGCCTCAGTAGATATGGATGGGTTATCTGCCAATATTGCAGATGTGACAGTCACAGCAACTTCAGTACAGGATAATACAAAATCACATTCTATAGATATTAAGATAGAAAAGAGATACTATGTAATCAGCATTAACAATACCGCAGACAGTGATCCATCCGATTTAGTTTCTTAATAATGGCAAACTATATTTCTGCGCTGATGGAGGAAGAAATGGATTCGAACTATGGTCATATGATGAGACTAACGGAGCTGTTGAAGTTGATATTAACAGCAGAAGCATTGGCAGCTATCCTGAATATTTAACAGTCTATAACGGAAAGCTTTATTTTAGCGCTTATGCTGACACAGTGGGATATGAATTATGGATTTTTAACCGTTAACATTTAATACACATCATGTGATATCATCTGACAACAAACAGATCAACCATAAGTGGCGGCACGTTAACGTAGGGTTTACTATGCAATAAAAATAATCTATAATTTTATATTGATTTAAATGAAGAACAAGGCTATCTTCTTCAAAAAAATAAAATCAAAAAACAAAGATGGAGGTAGCCTCATGAAAGAAATTTGAGAATACATAATCAAAGGTCAAGAAGTATTTGTAGGACTTGAAGATTCCAAGACGATATGGAAAATCTGTATACACAGTGATAAGATAGTAGTGCATGAATCAAGTATGCCGGCAAAATATGAAGTACTGCGAAATTATTTGAACAACAAATTTCCTGAATGCAATATTATATGTAATGTATGAAGCAGGTTTTAGAGGATTTGAGTTCAATGATCATTTAGATGCAGATGGATGGAGTTGTGTAGTTACTCCTCCTCATACAGTAACAGAAGAGAAATGCAATCGTAGCAAGAATGACCGAATAGATTGCAGGGTCACATTTTTGTCTGCAGCAAATCATAAATAGGATTTGATAGCAGTCAAACGCTGGTTGCGTGTACCGGGTTTGTTTCCATGAATTTGCAAATATTTAAAGAATCCGAAGATGCAGTCACGAGTACATTAAGTAAATTTAAACCTAGCAATTGATATATTGAGTTCATTCAGGATATATCTACGAAAAAGAGTCAGAGCATCCCTGTAAGACTCTATCGTATCAGAACTCCGTCCTACCTGTTTTGTCATATAAATGTTACATTTTATTATTGTTAATAACATTCATGTAAATTTCAATTGTTTGCTCAGCTATCTTATCCCAACTGTATTTAGTTTCTAACAGTTTACGATTGTTTTGCTGCTCCTCAACTCTCAACTCTTGCTTAAGAAAAATTTGCATTTTGCTTTTCAAATCCTCAACATCCCCGCATCGAAAATATCGTTCAGATGGCAATTCAACCGCCAAGTTCGCTCCAATATCAGAAATTAGAACAGGTATATCGTAGCTTAAAGCTTCAAGCAAAACAATTGGAAGACCTTCATGGTACGATGGAAGAATGAACAGACTTGCATATGAGTATATTTGAGATAAAGGGTTGCCAGTGAGATACCCTGTTAGTATTATTCGTTTGTCATTGGAAGCAAGCATACGTAAATGTCTACTATAATCGGTTTCGTGATCAGCATCACCTACAATCACCAATTTATAATCAGTTTTCATCATCATATAGGCTTTAATCAGGTCATGAAGACCTTTTTCAGGAACGAATCGAGTAACATTCATTATATATCTATTGGGCTCAATACCTATTTGAGTTAAGAAATCAGTATTTGTGCTTTTGTTAGGTAAATTGACACCATTATATATCAGATTTGATTTTCGATTGCACCTTTTATAGATGATATCTTCAATTATTGTAGAAATAACAATAACCTCATTTGCGAATAGCCCTCCCATTTTTTCGCCCAATCGTAGAATAGTTTTAGCCAGCCTACCCCATTTCTGCCGTTTGTAATCAGGGCCATGATTTGTGCATACAACCTTTAACCTTAATAATCTGGCTATTGGTGTAAGAAGGGATGGTCCAATCGCATGGATGTGTAAAATATCAGGTGAATGCCAACGAGCCTTAAGTAAGGCGATAAATGTATGTGTAATAGCCTCTAAGCTCTTCTTTCGTGGAGCATAACAAACATGAATCTTTACACCTTGCCATTGATCAATTTTATTTTTGATGTATGACTTTCGTGCACAAAGATTAACTTCATGTCCTTTGTTTGCAATACGGGGGTATAACTCCTGACAGTGCTTTTCTACTCCGCCAGGGATGTTGGGAATACCTCTTGTGCCAATCACGAATATCTTCAAAATTGATCCCTTGGATATATTCTTATTTTTACTGTTTAGGCATCATTCTGTCGACAATATTATAAAATAAAGAAATAGAGATGAGAAAATATCATCAAATTTATCGATATGATAGAGTAGTTGAGTTGTAACGTTAGTTGATAAAAGTTTGATATTTCATATTACAGGGTCAAGTAAAATATTATTATTTTTATTTAATAATAACCTCAACTTATTTTTTAGTACCCATTGAATTGGTATTAATATACTTTTTTTCATTGCGGGAGATGCTGAACCAATCATCCAGCACTCATTAGAACAGGATTTTACCTGCTTTCTAATCTCTTCTGCTTTTTGGCTTATCCAAATGTCATAAAAAGTTTGATTAAATAGATTGCCCATTATCATCGGTTCTTCAGATCCATTACATGGCATGATGTTGCCAAAAGGATCAAGGAAAAAAACATCAGTTCCTACATTGCAAGGCAATGGTCGCTTACCTCCATTTACTTTATTAGCAAGCCCCATATTAAAAAAAGCCCTAAACCAGTTCTTGGGTTTGTTGGTTTGCAATTGTTTAATGGCAATTTTTTCTAACTCAGTGGTTATCATTTCAGGATTTTCAAAATAATTATCTAATTTATGGAAATAGTAGGAATTATGCATCACAGCAGTAGCGAATTCTATACCAATGGCATTAGCTAGTCGATATAATTCAATCATATCCTTGGCATTCCTGTCCGATACTGTTAACCCAAAACCTATGTCCTTGACACCCATATCATGAAGTGTTACCAGTGTTCTAAGACCATGATCAAATCCGTTTTTTATTCCCCGCAATTCATCATTAGCTGCAGGCAGTCCTTCAATGGATATCCGAAGTCCTATTCTGTTACCATATTTTTTAGCTAAATTGACAATCTTTTCTGTATAATAGCCGTTGGTGCTGATGACCAACCGCTTGGTTTTATTCAGTGCAATTTGTACTATCTCATCAAGATCGTTCCTAAGAAATGGCTCACCTCCTGTAATATTTATAAATTTTAGACCACTCGGAATTTTATCCACCAAGGCTGGAGAAAATTCTTCCTCCCTATTACTAGGATGCATCCATGTGTGGCACATGTAGCATTTAGCATTACAACGGTATGTAACAATTAAACAAGCTTCCATGATTGTAAATCTTTTATAATTCAGATAATATTTTTATAATCAATAATAAGTTATGACTGAATTCAAGTTTCAGGTGTAATAAGATTTTCTAAAAATAGCTATTCAGGAGATAGCCATCCAAATTTTTCCTTCCCAAATACAATATTTAATTATGATTGAATAATTTTCTCTCTATTTGCACTAATAAATAGGTTAATATTCTGTTTCCTTTGGATAATTTTGTTGTAAATATTGTCCCTTTAGATTTTTATATGACTTAGGAATATAATTTGATAAAATTATCCTCATGAAGGATACTATGACGAACCAAAATTATACTATATATAAATAAATTCAACAATTAATATCATTGAAATAAGAAAAGCTTTGATATGTGTCACTTCAACTGTGAAAAATTAAGAATATTTAGGTTGAATTATGCCAACGGTTTTCGGAATATTTACATCTCTCAGCTATATCATCGCATTCGAATGCTGGAGATTTCAGCGCATTCTTCTCAGTTCAACCTCCCATTCATCTACATAAAATTTTCTTGACAGTCAATCAGTTAGTATTATTATAATTTTCCTTTTTTTATACTCAACCAATAATGAGCAGAATGATAGTAGAATGGTAGTATTTAGATGGATACGTAAGTTTTAATTAGAACATAATGATTAGGAAATTCTACTTAAATTATAGAAGGGTGGTTTTAAATTTATGGATATTCAAGAGATCACAAAAAGAGTTGAAAAAGAAGGCATGGTTCTTCGCAAAATAATGGCTGAGATAGAGAAGGCTGTTGTTGGGCAGAGGTATTTGATGGAAAGGATGTTGATTGGTTTGTTGTGTGATGGTCATCTTTTACTTGAGGGACTTCCTGGTCTTGCTAAGACAACAGCTGTTAGATCTCTTGCAGCTTCTATTAAGACCTCATTTCAGAGAATACAATTCACTCCAGATTTGCTTCCTGCTGACATCTTGGGCACACAAATATATCGTCCTGACACAGGTACATTTGAAATAAGGAAGGGGCCAATATTTCACAATATTATTCTAGCAGATGAGATAAATAGAGCGCCAGCTAAGGTTCAAAGCGCACTTCTGGAGAGCATGCAGGAGTGTCAGGTAACCATTGGGGAGGAGACCTTTTCTCTGAATAGGCCTTTCCTGGTGATGGCCACACAGAATCCGATTGAGCAGGAAGGTACATATCCCCTTCCTGAGGCGCAGATAGATCGTTTTATGATGAAAATAAAAGTAGATTATCCCTCTTATGAGGAGGAGAAGGATATTATGCAGAGGGCTTATAAGGTATCCACAGAGGAGATCAATGGGGTTGTTGATACAACTGAACTTTCATTGATGAGGGAAACAGTAGAGTTAATTCATATGGAAGAGAAGATTGTGGATTACATCGTACGCATATCAAGAGCAACGCGTCAGCCAGAGGAGGTTGGGCTGAAGCTTACATCCATGATAAGCTATGGAGCATCTCCAAGGGCTTCCATATGGCTTGGGGTGGCGGCTAGGGCCCATGCATTTATGAACGGACGCGGTTATGTGACTCCTCAGGATGTGAAATCAATGGCGGCTGATATTCTACGTCATAGAATAATTCTAAGTTATGAAGCCGAAGCCGAGGGGAAAAGTTCTGATGATTTAATTTCAATGTTCCTTGAACACATTGAGGTTCCATAATATGCTATCAGAGGAGATTCTTAAAAAGATACAAGGCCTTCACTTTAAAACTAGGAGGTTGGCTAGTGATCTATTTGCAGGTCAATATGTAAGTGCTTTTAAAGGGCGAGGAATAGAGTTTGCAGAGGTTAGAGAATATACACCAGGAGATGATATCCGTACAATTGATTGGAATGTGTCGGCTCGATTTGGCCATCCCTTTGTGAAGGTTTTTCATGAAGAGAGGGAATTAACCGTAATACTTCTTTTGGATATCTCCGGTTCTCACTTTTTCGGTACTAGGGGAAGGCTGAAGAGGGAATTGCTGGCAGAGGTGGCGGGCATGTTAGCCTTTCTTGCCATAAGGACCAATGATAAGGTTGGCGCTCTTTTGTTCAGTTCAAAGGTGGAGAAATATATACCACCAAAGAAGGGCGCATCACATGTATGGAGACTTATTAAGGAGATATTCACCTATAAACCTGAGGATTTAACTACAAATCTGGATACAGCACTGACCTACTTGAATAAGATTTGCAGAAGGCATGCGATTGTTTTTTTGATCTCTGATTGCATAGATGAGGGATTTGAAAAAACACTACGCCTAACTGCAAAGAGGCATGATCTCACTGTAATTCACATAATTGATCCCTCTGAAGAGGTTCTTCCTGATGTTGGCCTAATAAGCATGCGCGATCCTGAGACTGGTGAGAATGTTATCATAAATAGCTCTAATAGATATGTAAGAAAAAGGTGGTCAAATTATATAACCGAAGAAAAAAGAAAATTAAAGGATTTGTTAAACAATTTAGGCGTGGATATGGTTGAATTAACTACCAATGGTTTGGTGGTTGAGCCTTTGATGCGTCTTTTTGAGAGGAAGGGTAGACGTCAATGATGATTCGTTTGTTAGTAATTGTATACTTAGTAATGAACTCTCTCCCTCTTCTTTTTTTAACGGCTGAGGATATTGCAACCGATAACACTCCCCCAGCCAGTCTTTCAGCATCATTAGATCGAAAATCTGCCCGCGTAGGTGATACTGTTATCCTTACAATTAAATACACCCTTCCACCGGAGAGCAAACTGATAAGCGAATCAGAGATTGATGAATTGGATGAATATACTATTATTGATCGCAATATGATAGAGGGGGGG
Source organism: Spirochaetota bacterium (assembly GCA_034190085.1). Lineage (NCBI taxonomy): Bacteria > Pseudomonadati > Spirochaetota > Spirochaetota bacterium. Next base: position 63,908 of record JAXHTS010000012.1, on the reverse strand, counting down.
GTAGCGCTAAAGATATTGATTGACCGCGCTGAGTCCTTTGAAATTGGACCCTTTAGTCTCACCTTTGAGGACAAGGAGGGCGAAAAGAATATTATTACCGGTGATCCTGTATCGCTTGAGGTATTATCTAATTTGGGAGAACGACCCGCTGATGCACAGTTAAAATCACTAATTGGTATTATGCCGATAACTCCTCTATGGTTGAAGTATCTTCCATGGATTATCGGTATCACTATTGTTCTTATTGCTGCTATTGGAATAATACTATGGAGGAGAATGAGGCAGCGGGGGATTGATGAGATCATTGATCAGAGAACGCCTGATGTTATTGCTAGAGATGAGATTAGAAAATTACAGGCTGAGAAACTATTTGAAAAGGGTCACTACAAGGAGTTCTATTTCAGGTTCTCTGAAATTCTTCGTTATTACCTTGAAGGATTGCGGGGATTTCCAGCTGTAGAATTTACGACAGAGGAGATAGCTCGTCGGGTAAAGAGGGATAGGGATAAGCAAATAATTCCACTATTACGTGAGGCTGACCTTGTGAAATTTGCTGATGTAATCCCTACTCAAGACAGAAAGGATGAAGATATAAAAACAGCCTTAGCCTATATACGAGATACAAGTCCAACACCCTCTGTAGCACAGCATGATAATGAAAATGCAGGATTAGCAAAATGATGTTTACCCTCGCTTACCCTCTCTTTCTACTTCTTCTTCTCATCGTAGCATTATGGTCTGTATTAAAATATTGGAAGGGTAATTCTACATTAAGCTATTCTCTTACCAAGAGACTTATTAAGCTTACCGGAGAATATAGTCATATTATTGGCAGATTGCCCCTTATCATGAGAACGATAAGTCTTGTGCTTTTAGTATTTGCACTTGCCAGGCCCCAATTATACAATGTATCAAAGGATATTAGATCATCTGGTGTTGACATCATGTTGTGTCTGGATACATCCGGTTCCATGCGAGCTTATGATTTTAAACTGAATGATGAGCGAGTCACAAGACTTGTTGCTGTTAAAAAGGTAGTAACCGATTTTATTAAAAAGAGGGAGCATGATAGAATAGGTCTTGTTGTGTTTGGGCAGGAGGCCTTTACACAGTCTCCCTTGACCATGGATAAGGGACTCTTGCTGAATCTTGTAGAAGGGATGGAGATTGGAATGGCAGGAGATAGCACTGCTTTAGGTTCAGCTATTGCCATTGGAGGCAAAAGACTTAAGGATTTAAAGGCGAAGTCAAAGATATTGATTCTTCTTACAGATGGCAGAAACAATGCCGGCGAGATTAGCCCTGAACAGGCTGCTGATGCCCTGAGGGCCTTTGGAGTAAAGATTTATTCAATAGGGGTTGGTGGTAAGGGGCCGGCGCCATTTAAAGTTGAAACATTTTTGGGGACCCGTTTTGTCAATCAGAGTGTAGACCTGGATGAGAAGACATTACAAAAGGTGGCCAGTATAGGTGGGGGACAATACTTCAGGGCGGCTGATAGTGAAGAACTCTCAGGGATATATGACATAATAGACAAGGCCGAAAAAACAGAGATTGACGTTAAGGAGTTTTTTCATTTTCAGGAACTTTATCTCTATTTCTTAATCCCTGCCTTGATTATAATAGGGCTGGAGATCTTTCTAAAGGCAACCTTCCTGAGGGTGATACCATGAAGTTTGATCATTTATGGGCGCTTAGTCTTCTCACGCTTCTTCCCTTAGCACTTCTTGCTTTGATATATGAGTCACGGAAGAAGAGGAATTCACTTGCTCACTTTGCTGAGAGCAACCTATTAGTTAATCTAACCGGTGAAGAGAGGAAGGGGAGAAACTTTTTCAAGAATTTATTGCTCATTATTGCTCTGGGATTAATGATTGTTGCTATGTCTGGGCCTAGGTGGGGAAGTCACTATCAGGAGGTCAATCAGAAGGGTGTTGACATAATGATAGTGGTGGATGTCTCTCCTAGTATGCTTGTGGAGGATGTCAAGCCAAGTAGGCTTGAGCGAGCGAAGAGAGAGATATTGGATTTTATAAATGTTGTTCAGGGTGATAGAATCGGTCTTGTGGCATTTTCCGGTTCCGCCTTTATTCAGTGTCCGCTTACGCTGGATTATGGGGCTTGTCAGATGTTTCTATCAGATCTTAAACCCGGTCTGATCCCAGTTCCAGGTACTGATATAGGCGCAGCAATTGATGAGGCAATATCCTCATTTGACATTAATGCCAAAACCGACAGGGTGATACTCCTCATAACAGATGGCGAGGACAACGAGGGTAAGGGATTAGGGGCGGCTGAAAAGGCTAAAGCCAAGGGGGTGAAGATATTCGTTTTTGGCATTGGCGATACCTCAGGAGGCCCAATACCATCAAGCGATGGCGCTGGTGGATTTCAAAAGGACAAGAAGGGTAAGCTTATTCTCTCTAAGCTTGACGAGGAGAGCTTGAAAAGGATTGCTACAACAACGGGCGGAGATTATGTTCGAGCTGTTGCGGGTGATCTTGATCTGGACATCCTTTATTTTGATGGTATAAAATATAAGACCGATGCAGTTACACTTAAGAGCGGGAAGATAAAGGTCTATGAAGAGCGGTTCCCCATTTTTCTATTTGCAGCCTTTGCCCTTTTGCTCATGGAGGCTTTTATAGATGTTAGACGTATACCAAAATTGTAAAATATTATCGTTAATTATCTTCTTTGCCCTCATTTATCCCTCTATTCTTACAGCCGAGGATGCAGATGAACTCTATAGGCAGAGACGTTTTTCAGAGGCGGAGAAGGCCTACCAAAAAGCAGATATGGACAATCCAAGGGATATCCGCTATCGTTATAATAGAGGCTGTGCAGCCTTTCAAAATTCAGATTATAAGGGGGCATTTTCGGCATTTAGCAGCGTTTTGAGAAGGGCCCAGGATAATGATATGCGCTATAAAGCATCCTATAATCTCGGAAACACGGCCTTTGTTCAGGGAGATTTCGCCTCAGCCATTGAGTTTTATAAGATGGCTATTGTCTACAATCCTAATAGCAATGAAGCAAAATATAACTTAGAACTTTCGTTGCGCAAACTCTCAGAAGCAGAAAAAAATAGGGATCAGAATAAGGATGGGCAGGAGGATAATGAGCAGAAGGATGGAGACAAAAAGGGATCGGATCAGGATCAGGAGAAGGGGGAAGATAAGGGACGTGATAAACCAGAGGAGAAGAAGGGCAACGACCAGGGGAGGGATAAAGGTGATGAGAAGGGAGACAAACAGGATCTTTCTGGCAAATTAAGCTCTGCTGATCCAATGAAAAAAGACGAGCAGGATGAATTGACTGAACCTGAGGCTGCGGCATTGCTTGACAGAAAGAAGGCCGAGGCTCTGCTCGATAATATAAATGAAGATCGGACAAAGATTTTAGAATTTCAGGTTCCAAAGGATAAGAAAAATGGTGTGAGATCAGGAAAATCCTGGTAAATTGAGCCTTATCTGCTTATATTATTTTGATGTGCAAAATTATAGAATGATATTGATATTATTCTTTTGTTCTTAATTATGCTACATAAAAATCATGCTGAGATCCTCACATAATGACGAGGTTTTAACTCCACCAATAGGATAAAATTCATCCAATGGATTATAGTTCAAGACCTGATTATTAGATAGAATTTTTATATGTAGGCATTATGGTAAAGATGAGATACGCTTTCGTTATTATTCATGCATTATTGATTCTAGTTCCTTGCATTCTATTTGCGGATATCTCAATAGAATTAAAGATTGAACAATATGAAGCCAATCCAAGCGATTCCATACGAGTGGTTGTTAGTGTTTCAGGAACTAGAGATGCAGAGACCCCAAAAATTCATGGACTGGACAACTTTATTGTTAGGAAAGGCGGGACCTCCACCCGAATGGAGATCATCAATGGCAGTTTCAGCTCAAGCATAGATTATACTTATTTTATTCAACCTAAGAGAGTTGGCGCATTCGAGATCGGCCCAGCTATAACAAAGGTGAAGGGCAATACTTATCGTAGTAATGTTAAAAAACTAACCGTAAAAAAAAACCTTAATCAGAAGGGCGAGACTAATCGACCTGTATTTCTTGTTGCCAGTGTTTCGTCAAACAAGGGGTACATTGAAGAACAGTTGATATATACATTAAAATTATATCATCTTGTCAATGTATCCAATGTCTCTTTATCCCTTCCGGATGTGGAAAACATATCCTTTAAGCAGATCGGGAAACCAGTTGAGTATAATGCAAAATATAATTCTAAGAGTTATAAGGTTTTAGAGGTTAAGTATTCTATAATTCCTGTTAAGGCTGGGAGTTATGTGATTGATCCTGCAAAGATGAGTATGGAGATGATCCAACTAAGGCGGAGATCAAAAAGACCTGGCAGTATTTTCGATGACTTCTTTTCAAGTGATCCGTTTTCCCCATTTTCTGAGAGCCGTGTGATTGAAACGTCAAGCGAGTCTGTAAAGTTAAATATCTTTCCCCTACCAGTAAAAGAAAAACCCGTTGATTTTAGCGGTCTAGTTGGCAGCTTTAGAATAAAATCAACATTAGAGCCTTCCAAGATTAAAGCAGGGGAATCAGCTACTCTTACTGTTACGCTGAGTGGGTGGGGGAATGTAAATCGTATCCCTGATTTGCATAACCCTGAAATAGATGAGGCTAAGATATATGCAGATCAACCAATTTTAACGACTAAGCCTGGAAAGCAAGGTATTGAGGGCACCAAGATAATGAAGTGGGCTGTTGTGCCTGAAGAAGAGGGAGAATATAAAATTCCTCCTTTTTCATTAAGCTTTTTCGATACCACGAGTGACACTTACAGGCGAATAACAACATCTTTCCATTTATTAAATGTGTTGCCTGGCCAGGTTATTCAAGGAGGGAAGGGGGAGTCGCCAGATTATACTCAAGCGAAGAGAAAAGAGGTGATTGAGGAGTTGGGTAGGGATATCTTTCCTATACACAGTTCAATAAAGGACCTATCATCCACATTTAGCTATACAAACATAGAATGGCATTTGTTTCTCTTATTGATTTTTCCTGCACTTATTTATGTTGCTCTAATCATAGGGTTAAAGAATAGCAAGAGGACACCCCAAAGATTAGCCCAATCCAGAGCCGCTAAGGCAGCTGACATAATAATCAAAACATGCAGGGAGAAGCATGTTAGCGCTAATTCTATTTCAGATGCCTTAAGGGATTATATGAACCACCGCTTTGGGTTGGAACTCGGTTTGCTTACTTATCAGGACGCTTCCCGAATTCTATTGTACATGGGCTGTTCTGGGGAGACAGCAAAGCAGATGGAAGATATCCTATTTAATCTTGAAACTAAGATTTATACAGGTCAGGGTGATAATGCCTGCGACCTAGCGAATGAAATAAACAGTCTTATTCATAGAATTGAGAAGGAGAGCAGGTGAGAAGATTATTATTTATAATTGTTCATATATTCATTGTTGCGTTATCTCTGACCTTAGCAGGTGAGAGGAATGGCGAGATTGAAGACCTAATCATTAATGCTAATCAGTTATATAAAGAAGGCAACTATAGTGATGCAGTTGAAAGATATTCTAAGGCCATAAATTTAAAACATACCAATGGTCATCTCTATTATAATCTGGGTAATGCCTATTTTCGTATGAATCAGTTAGGCTATGCTATTCTCAATTATGAAAGGGCTCGACTCCTTATGCCAAGGGATGCAGATCTTGATTATAATCTCAGATATGTCCGTCAACAGGCAAGGGATATGATTGAAAAGAGGGTGGGTTTTTTCAGTTCCACATTCTTCTGGTTACGTTCTGTAACCCTTAAGGAGATATTCTGGATATTCGTAATAATAAATATTGCATTCTGGTCAATATTGATATTTCGTTTGTTTTATAAACAAGAATGGATCTACTATCTCATGATAATATCCCTTGTCACCTGGATTATTTCAGGAACCTCCTTCGCATGTAAGTATTATGTTATTCAGACGGATAATCGTGCTGTTGTTATTGGTGAAGAGGTTAATGTGTTATCAGGCCCTGACGCTGGGGATACGATTCTCTTTAAACTTCACTCTGGGACGATCGTTAATATTGAGAGGGATGAGGATGGATGGAAACTTGTCTGTCTTCAGGATAACAAAAGGGGATGGATTCAGACAGAATTTGTTGAATCAATCAGATTTAATTAGCTGATAACATAATCGTTTAATCCTGTATTCTTTTCTTGATCATAGCGTTAGTGTTTTATTACATATGTTAAAATACTATCATAATAAAAGATTTAGAATAAAATGACCACAAGGGAAAAGAAGAGTAAACAAAAATATCTCAGTGATGAATATACATTCCGTATCAATCGAGTAATTGACTACATAGAGAGGAATATTGATAAAGAACTCCTTCTTGAGGATCTCGCGAGGATTGCACATTTTTCCCGGTTTCATTTTCATCGAATATTTCGGGCAATGATGGGTGAGACCCTAAATCAGTATATACAGAGGACTCGCATTGAAAAAGCTGCTAATCAGCTTATCAATAATCCCAAAAAATCAATCACTCATATTGCTTTTGACTGCGGCTTCTCTGGATCTGCGACTTTTGCTAGGTTATTCAGAGAGATTTATGATATGAATGCAAGTGAATGGCGTGCTGGCGGATATCAACAACATCGCAAGATTTGCAAAACAGAAAGCAAAAGGGGGCAACCACATAGCAGGATAAGGAAAGACATTTTAAATTCCTCCATTTATATTGATGATAATCAAAATATGATATGGAGGTTTGAAATGATAAATAAAGAAGAGATAAAGGTCGAGGTTAAAGACGTCCCAGAATTCCATGTGGCTTATATCCGTCACATCGGCCCATATCAGGGAGATAGCGATCTATTTGAGAAACTATTTAATAAACTCTTTATGTGGGCAGGCCCCAGGGGCCTTTTACGTTTTCCAGAGACTAGAGTATTATCCATTTACCATGATAATCCGGAAATTACAGATGACAATAGGCTTAGGACAAGTGTTTGCATCTCAGTTCCTGATGATACTCCTGTTGATGGCGAAATTGGCAAGATGGTTATTTCTGATGGCAAGTATGCTTTTGCTCGATTCGAGATTCATAGTGAGGAATATCAGGATGCCTGGGATTTCGTTTATGGTTGCTGGCTGCCTGAAAGCGGGTACCAGCCTGATGATCGTCCCTGTTACGAACTCTATCACAATAATCCACAAGAGCATCCGGAGAAGAAACATATCGTTGATATCTGCATTCCGGTTATGCCGATGTAGTGAAAGCGCGTCAGAGGAGTATACTGATGCATGCTATGTTTGCAGTATGCCCTGTTTGTTGAATCCGCAGCTCATTGTCGAGGGCGCTCGGTATCCTCGACAATGAGCTGATGAACAGCCTTTGTATTAATTCTATTGCTTAAACCTTTGCCTGTAATATTCAACAATTTGTTCTATAAGTTTATCATCTGCATATTTTAATCCATTTATTATCATCCATGATATGGGATCCTTATCGTACCATCTTCTTTTTAGATCCAGCGAGAACTCCATAACATGTCTATCGATCAATTCTGGGTCTGATTCTACAATTATGTTTTTTACATCGAGTAGTATTTCATCTCTCCTTCGTTTATTGCACTCCTTGATTTGCTCAAATAATTCTGACAATTCAGGATTTTTATCGTACCAACGATTACCGTATTTCATTATGAGATATCCTCCATATTAATTATTCTCCCTTTATGTCAGTCATAAATAGATAATCACCTAAAGGTGACCTTAGTCTATTGCTTGAATCCCTAAGACATATCATATTTAATAAAAAGTACTGTATTACCATGTATCAAGGGGAAAAATCCTCAGTTTGAATGCAAAGGTTATGTTGTATATTATTTATTATTTTAGTATATTTTTCAATCATTTTTGTCATACTAAGAATTGCCTAATAGACATATCAAAAGTCTCATCTTTATGTATATGCCTAGTTGATATAGACATTAATATAGAAATGATACTAATGAATAGACGTTTCTCAGTTGACATTCTAATAGGTCTTAACTAATCCATATCAATGAAGGAAAATTAACATGTATAGACAGTAGTAGCAATAACAATGTAAATATGAAAAGAGAGATTATTACATACTCAGAGGAAGAGACTCTCCTATGGGCAGAGGGAATTGGCAGGAATGCCAAAAGAGGTGATATCTATGCGTTATATGGCGAGATAGGCACCGGGAAAACCATCACTACAAAGGGTATAGCAAGGGGATTGGGAATTGATGAAGATATTACAAGCCCTTCCTTTATTTTATTAGAAATATATAATAATGAGATTCCCCTTTATCATTTTGATCTCTATAGGATTGAGAATGATGTTGAATTTGACATGCTCAGCTTTGAGGAATACTGGGAAGGGAGGGGGGTATCTGTAATAGAATGGGCGGAGAGGGCTGAAAATAGATTGCCCTATACTGCGATAAAAATATGTATTGAATGGATAAAGCATAATATTAGGAGAATAATAATTGAATATCCTGATGATTGACACTGCCACCTCTGTGGAATTAGTAGCAGCTACATCAATTGATAAGACATCAGATAAAACTAGAGCAATAGATGTATCTCACTCAACAAGCCTTTTTGATAGTATTGATTGTACATTAAAGGATTTAGGCATATCGATCAACGACATAGATGTTATCGGTGTTGGAATCGGACCAGGATCCTTTACTGGTATACGAATCGCAGTAAGCACAGCAAGGATGTTAGCTCAAGTGCTTGAGGTTCCACTTATAGGTATTAAAACTCATCTTATCTATGCCACTTCAGTAGAGGCGAGTATAAATGAAAATATTCTAATAGCCTTTGATGCTAAAAAGGGTAGGGTCTTTGGGGCTTTGTACAGGAGAGGTGAAAATCCCTTGCATCCTAATGAGATTATCCCACCTGGTGATTACCAAATGGATTTTTTAATAGATAACATTGTTAATGAATATATGACGTATTTAGTTGGGGATGGTGCAGAAAAATTTTATAGCCTTATAAATAGCAGAATAAATATTCATAGGCTTATGTCAAATTTTATACCATCTGGAGAAATCGCATGCGAGTTAACAAAAATTCAATATCACAAATCGCCCACCCAGTATAGTGATATCAACAGTGTAATCCCCTTATATACGAGAAAATCAGATGCTGAAATTGTTAAACACATCAAAAACAGACAGTAATCCCTTTCTAAATTGTGAGAAGCCCTTATTGTGTTGGAATCGATCAAAGAATTTATCTTTTCTGCTTCACCTCTTTTATAAGCCTTTTCTTATAATCCTTTATCATTGGTTCTAATATAGAGTTGAATCGTTTCATCTCATCCTCTCGCGATGAATTACCCTCAAAATCTACACCAATATACATATTATTATCATTATCATGAAAAATACACCGAATCTCAGCATAAATCGTAATAGGCGCCTGAAGCTTAAATACTATATCAAAAATAAAACCCTTGGAATGTACGAGATATTTTTTCAGATTCTCATTGCTTATCTTGATCTTCGCCCCGGATCTGCTTATATCAATAATCTGCTGATGAACCTGCAATAATATGGTATTAGCATCTCTTATCCTATCAACAAGATTAAATGAGAGTTCTTTAATCTCAATCATTCTATCTAGCGTAAAAAGATCTCCCTTTGATATAATCTGAATATATGCAAAAGGTAAAGACTCCTCTGTTTCAGAAATATATATAACTGGGCATATAATTAGAGATTTATAGCCTCTCTCAATATTCTTTTTCATATAAGTCTCAAGCTGATCTCCTAGAAGGTTGTACAGATCAATGAAATCCTCTGTTAATGCCTTGTGTGATTCTTGTTTCGATGTATCCTCTATGAATAGAGCTTTGCCCGTCTTTTTAACCTCATCAAAAATTATCTCTCCGTACTCAAGAATATCTACCTTAACTATATCCGATAGTTTTGAATTCCTTGATTGGAATTGATCGAGTATCACTTTTATACTGGTTGGAATCTTGAAATTAGTGATATCAATAGTATGTTTCGAGACCTTGAAATTGGTAGCAACAACATCATCTGGATTAACCTTAAACCTTATATCTTTCCTTACCCTGGTTGCCCTTTTTATGTTATCTATTTTACATTTGAAATATCCTGGGCCCCGAACCTCTTCCAGGTCCAAATTTAATTCTAGATATCTGTCCAACAACCCATATATAGTGATATTCTTATCTTCAGGCATAAAATCAGGATCAGTAACGATCATAATGCTTCCGTCATCCAGGATTTCCGTTATCCGAACCTCACTCTTGTCAAAAGTATGCTTAAGGTGAAAATCTCTATTTCTGAAGTCAGCTCCCAACAGTTCAAGAATATTATCATAGCTGTTCAAATCCTCAAAATCTCTCTCTCTTCTATGCTTGACTTCCATCAAAATGAATTCTCCTCATGTGTGTAACAAATGACTCATTGCCATTATATATGATAATATTTATTTTGTACTTGATAACGATTGATCTGTCAAGTATAGTTTATTCAACAAGAGGTATAACAGATAATACATAATATTGACTAGTCTGTAATTATTATTTATCCCGTTATTATCCAGAGATTGGAGATATTTGATTTCTTTGAAATTAACAAAATTTAATAAAAAAATTAGGAGGAGTACCAATTCTTGATGCGGATGTGGTATGCTTAAGATATATTTTGTTTACATAATCATAGTACTAATGAAAACCTCACTATTATAGTCTAATGAGATATTTTATGTCTAAGAATTGAATCCTTGTAGGCTCAAATTTAAATAATAGAATAAAAATGGGGGGTAAGCTCCCCCCAGAATGATTATAAATATAACTGTAGGTGGTTATTAGGTTGTAGCACAAGCCCTTGTCATCTACTTCTCTTCTTTGCTCCCCCTTCTTCTTTCTTTTTGACTGCGATGTCTCTTTTAAGTTGAGCAAGTAATGCCTTCTCTTCTTTTAATTGAGCGGAGAGCTTTTCAACCTTCTCTTTTTTTCTCTTTTCCTCAGCTTGTAATTGTTTTAATGATTTACCGTTCATTGATTATTTCACCTCAATTGTTTTTTTTGACTTATGTAATTAAGTCTCTTAATATATCAAATGAATCTGATTGTTAGGATTTGATAGAACCTATATTCTCAAAACAATATAGTCACCTATACTACATATATCAACAATACATGCAAGTAAAAATTAATTATATTGCTAGAAATATGGCAAATTAAATAATTACTCTTCATAACGTCTGTGTCATCTCAAGCTAATATACAAAATAATATAGGAAAAAGCTCTTAGGCAAAAGTAAAATCATCCCTAATGCAAGCATCGCCCAATGAGTCTTAACAGATTAGTAAGCTAACGATCATTACTAAAGGGTATAGGGACAAGTATGATTACAGGTCCGAGTTCTGCTAATAATACTATTTATAAATATTTATAAGAAAATTTCTCTATTCCCTTCCATATCATTTTCCTGAGTTCAGATATCCTAATATCATCAATCCTTAAATAATCGTAACTAAAGTAGGTATCGTTTAGGAAAAGCGATCTTGAAATTGAAAATCTTAACATTGGGATACTCCCTAAACCATATTTTTTCAATATATAGGGATTAAATAAATTATTATTCAGGTTGAATCTTCCAGCAACAGTAGCGTCTTCCTCAGAAAAGAACGTTTTCATACATTCAAGGAATCCTAAAGCCAATTCATCTGTGCATGTCTTTATATCTTTCTCGTTATGCTTAACTATATTCTCTATAATAATTAGTGGTCTTGGCTTCCCTGAATCAACTGAGTTCTTTGCCCCAACTGCCAACATCGTATGGCAATCAATAATAAATTTAATCTCTCCTTTATTAATAATCCTTTCGATAGATTTGTGTAAGGGAAAGTAGTATCTCTTTAATATATTGGTCATGGCTATTTCGTCAGGGAAAACTCCATCTCTATATATTTTCTTGCCAGTAATGGTTTCCCGTTTTAACACACCATCGTAGGATCGTTGAGTAGTAGAGAGAGGACTTCTGTCGAGATCTACGAAGAGGCGTGAAATTTGTGTATCTATTTTTGAAATCACCTCATTTTCAAAGGCAAAGAGTTCATTTGCACAGGTATCGGATTCAATGAATAGATTAAACCTATCGATCACCTCTAAACCAGATAATTCATCAGGCACTCTCTGTCCGCCATGAGGAATGATAATTAAAATTGGAAGCCTTCCTTTCATATATGCCCTTAGTGTTAAGGAAAAATTAGTAAACCATGATGCTCTGGGATTATTCTACTTAAGTGAAACCACTTGAGCAGTGTGATCTATTACGTTGACTCTAACTAACACTTCTGTCAATTAGGTTTTGTTATTACGCTAATATTGGCTTTATATTATTCACAAGCCCAATTATTACATGATTACCCTCATCCCTTATAATTTTTTTTCATTCTCTTCAATATTAGAGAAGCACAATATAGCATCCTTTTATCCCCACCACACAGCTTCATAAGTAGACATGTAAATATTATAGTGATCTGCTTGATAATGCTATATTACGAATTCGTTGATTGTTTTGTTATATTAAATTGTATAGTAATCCATAGATAAAATTTTAGTGTAACATCCTTACCTTTGTGTATTCTTCTATAAATTTCATGAAAAATTATATAATTGTATTATTGAATTTGCAGGTGAATGAAATTTGTCATAGTCTTGCTCCGCCCATTCATGCCAACAATTCTTCGCTCAACATCTTTCTTAGTGATAATATAATAATGGTCGAGTATGCTTCGTTTCTTGTTTTCCAGTCACTGCAGAAATAATTATTCGTTATATCATAGGTGTAGTGTTATTTCCTTTGTTAAATGTACTACAGGACTGAAATATGAAAGGACATTCACTTCTTTATAAAGCTAAGTTTTATCCTTGTAATTTTTATACATTTATTTTTTTATAGTAATGTAGTTTCAATATGATTCCCAACCTGTTATTATAGTGTGGGATTTTCAGATAAACCAAGTCCTTTTGAAAGAATAATTTCTATTGATTATATGCATATATCCTATGGAGGCAGGGTAGATGAGAAAATTTGTAATCTTACTTATAGGTGTTACAGCTTATATCTGTGCATGCGTGCATGCAGATAGTACAATCATTAAACGTCAAGCAATCTCCAAAATAAAAAGAGTGGCTATAATCCCACTAAAATCATCTGATGCAATAACATGGGACTCAATTGCAGATAGCTTATCAATGTATCTAATGAGGACAAATCTCGAAATTATAGACCGTCAAATTCTTGAAAAATTGTTAAAAGAGCAGAATATGACCATGGCTGGAATTATTGATAATCCAAATTTGGCTGTTGGGAAGTTGAAGGGAGTAGACGCATTAATATATGGTAATGTAAAAGTAGTTGCTACCCATGAGAAAAGTACACCAGCTTGGAAACAGTGTTGTAGCTGTTTAACATTATATATTTGGACTCCAGCACCAACATCAAAGACGACAAATTATGCAAGTTTTGCCAGTGCAAAATTGATAGATATTCAAAATGGTGTAACCTTAATGATAGTCACTTATGAATGTGATTCTGCTAAATCACCAAAATCCGTAGCTAAAGCAATGGCAAAAGAATTCTATAAAGTATTTAATATTAAAGCTGAATTTGAGAAGTAAACTTTTATTTGAGAGTCCGAAGACGTTTTCACTTATATCAAACGGGCAATAGGTATTCAATAGTAAATTAGCTTACCAGAAACTGAGATTATCATTCTTTTTAGGTGGGGGAAAATGAAGAATTTGTTATTCATCTTCCATTATACTACAAGCAGAGGAATATATTTAATGTATTACGAAGATTTGATACCTTTCAAGTAAATAGGGATTACATTGAGGTTAATAATAAAAGTGACTACATATACTTTAACTCTTTATATGAATGCATATCATGTATTCCACCCTCTTTCTGTGCTGAAAAGGACCTGAGTTCAAATCTTATATCTCCTGAATAGAGCATATGATGTAATTTTTTAATATTTTTTGCACCAATATCCTGAAATGAATGCTTAAGGCCTTGAACCAAATAGGGTACATATTCGAGTATCGAGCCCTTATCTACGACAGCTCCGGATACTCCCTGGGCTACCTTTAAGTTGTCATCATCAACAAAGTATCTCTTCCCACCACCCTTTTCCATAGCCTCGAATGAGGCCATACCTCTATATCTTTTTAGTCTGACACCATCTTCATAGAAGTAGTCCCCTGGGGCTTCTTCAGTACCAGCAAACATTGATCCCATCATTGCCAGCGAGGCCCCTAAAGCAAGAGCTTTGATAATATGCCCTATATTCGATATCCCGCCATCAGCTATGACCGGTATCCCATAATCCTTCGCATATTTAGCGCATCTGTAAACAGCGGTTGCTTGAGCTCTGCCCACCGCCATTGTGGTTTGGGTAGTGCATATTGAACCAGCTCCCATGCCAACCCTTAGGGCATCAACTCCTGCTTTTATTAAACTCTCGCATTGATATTCAGTGACTACATTCCCGCCGATTATATTAAGAGAGGGGTATCTCTTCTTAATGTACTTAATCAATTCAATCTGATAAATCGAATTGCCCTGAGCTGAGTCTATTACAACAACATCTATTCCGGCCTTCACTAATTCATCCAATCTATCCCTTGACTCATCTCTAGTGGATATCGCAGCACCAACCATCAATTGTTTTTGGTCATCTTTTGATGCAAAGGGATACTCTTTATTGGTTAATAAATCATTTCTACACATCAAGGCAATAAGATTTCCATTCTCATCTATTATTGGAAGTTTGCCCTTCTTGGATTTTTTCAGAATTTCATTTGCCTCTGAGAGTGATATATTTTTGTCTGCTGTAAGCAGGTCCCTTGTCATTACTTCAGAGAGCCTTCTTCTCTTGTCAATCTCAAAGTCGATATCCCTATTTGTTACAATCCCAACTAATTTAGAATTGAGTTTCCCATCAACTGTGATTGGTATACCGGAGAAACCGTATTTGTCCTTTATCTTATCAATGTCTCCTATAGTGTTGTCAGGGGATAATACAATTGGGTCCATTATAAAACCCTTTTCGAATCTCTTCACCTTATGGATCTCTTCTATCTGTTCTTCAATAGTATTATTATAATGGACAATCCCTATTCCACCTACAAGCGCCATACTGATTGCCATCCTCGATTCAGTAACCGTGTCCATTGGGCTTGAAATAAGCGGCTTTTTAATTTTAAGATTTCTTGTAAGATTTGATTCAAGATCAACCTCATCCGGTGTGAAATCAATATATCCTGGAAGAATAATAAAGTCATTGTATGAAAGGCCATTTGTAGTAATAAAAATTTCTTCTCCGGAACAGCAATTCTTTTTCTCCATTCTACTTTCCTATATTGGTTGTGAATAACATATATTCAATACTTGAATATAAGTATACTGATACCCAAAAAAAAATGTATGTCAAGCAAGTTGTATTATTTTTATTGATGGCACGTGAGGGTTGGCGGGAACTGGGGCTAATTTTGTTATTTTGTTTTTGTCTTTATAAAATATTGTTTTAAAAATAATATTTATTTTTAAAATATCCTTAAAATTTGGGATATTTTGAAGGGATATGACGGAATGAAAAGGATAAAAGAAAATCAGAGTGATCAAGGGATACTTTTTTTAAATCATTATGTAGGAGATCGCCTTTGTGAGGATGATGAAGTTTTTCTATTCAAGGATTTATTAGAAAAATTAGATATAGGTTCCATAACAGCTAGTTACAGCAGGGAAGGAGGGAAGAAGTTTTCTCCTCAGGATCAGTTGAGTATATTATTGTATGCATTTTATAAGGGTATAACCAGCAGTGTGAAGATAGCAGAATTAGTGAGGACTGATTTACGTTTTATATATTTAGTGGGTGGTCATATAATAAAACGCAGGACAATATGTGATTTCAGGATAAAGCATAGAGAGGCGATCAGAGAGTTATTTGAATCATCAGTATTCTTAGCCGTGGATGCTGGGATTGTAAGAAATAATAGCTTATTTGCATTGGACGGTAGCAAGATTGAGGCACAGGCGAGTTTTAGTAAGACGCGAAAGAAGTCTGAATGGATCAATAGGCAGAAGGAGATAGTTGAACACGTTGAGAGATATTTAAGAGAATGGGAGGAGCAGGATGAATTGGATGAGGATATTGAAGAGAGGAATAGAGAGAAGATCATAAAGAGACTGGATGCCCTAAAGGATGGCCAATATTGATGCAAAGAAGATACATCTGCTGAAGGTAGTGGCGATAATGATCAAAGAGGATTTTCTTTAGTTGACAAAGAAGATGTTTCTTTTCAAGAGGGGAGTAAAGCTGTTTATAAGAAGAATAGAATAGTGATCCAGAAATTGGATGATACAGATAAATTGCTGACAGAATATGATTCCATAGAAGTTCTTCTTGATGAATATGGATCATCAGATGGAGATATGTTTTTAAATATAACAGATACTGATTGTCGTGTTATGCAAAGTGATAGTATTACCTAGGAATGTTACAATGTTCAGGCGATATCTAATAATCAAATAATTGTGGCAGCAGATATAACTCAAGATGAAAATGATCAATATCAATTGGAACCGATGGTAGAACAGCTTAAAGATAATATTGACCTTGGAGAAGAGAATATTGATGCGTACATATCAATGTTTAATCGTAGTGAGAAGACCGATTTGGGGAAGAATAAATTTCATAAGGAAAATTTTGAATTTGATGAAGATAATGATATCTGGGTTTGTCCTGCAAGAGAGTCTTTGGAATTTATGAGGGAATTCATTAGGGATGGGAAGAAATATACTCAATATGGCTGCAAGCTTAAGAAGTATGTGTTCTGTCATGAAAGAGAGGTTTGCATAATCACAAAGGAAGACATAAGGCGCGGATATCGAACAATAGAGGACGATGGCTATGTAGTATATAGACAAGAGATGAGGAAAAAGATGTCTGGAGATAATGCGAAAGCAATATATTCTAAAAGAGCAGGCAGTATTGAGCCGGTTTTTGGACAGATTAAAAATAATCGCAATTTTACTAGATTTAGATTGAAGGGTCTGCTGAAGGTAAAGCTCGAATTTCTAATAATGACAATAAAACTAATTTATGTATTAATGAATGCTAATAAAGTAGTGATGGGGGAAAGAAATAGTATTACAATTAAATTATGTAAAAATTTGGCCCTGTTCCCACCAACCCCCCTTTTTCAGGAAGTCTTAATTTTTTGCCAAAAAATACACAACCATTATGGTTAAGATTTTACATAATGTTTGTTATAAATAATATTAAATATACTATCAGAACAATGGGTTATGAAAATGAGAAAAATTACAATTATTCTAGTTTTATGTATGCTTTTAGCTATAGTACCCACTATTTCAGGAAAAATTTTATCAGGAAGTTATACTGATATGCTATTTAAAAAGGATAAAACATTTCCACTATCAACATACATCCCGATGTACTTTGTTGATGGTCATCCAAATGCAAAGGTACTGATGAGTTTTAAGTACCAGTTCATTGAATCATTTAATCTATTCTTTGGATATAATCAGTTTATGTTTTGGGACATTCATGAAAAATCACGTCCATTTAGGGATATCAATTTTAATCCACATCTATTTTATCATATACCCATAGATTGGGGCCTATTAGACTCAGTTCAGCTTGGTATCTATGAACACAAGTCTAATGGGAAGGATGAATATGATTCACGTTCATATGACAGTAATTACCTGAAAATAATTATGGGGAAAGTGGGGAAAAATTATATCCTACGACTTACATTTCACCCATATGTGTTGTATCAACTCGATAAAACCAACAGAAATATCAGGGAATATATGGGATGGTGGGAGGCTGATCTAGTGGCTGGCTGGCTTTTTAGTGGATCATTTGAGGCTATTGCATTGTATACCAGAATATTTGCAGGAGGAGTTGAAGGAACAGACTTTTCAAAGGGTGGTCAGGAGGCTCTTTTTATAATTCGGTTAAACATACTGGGAGCGCACCCGGCTATATGCCTGCAATTTTATCATGGGTATGCTGAATCCCAATTGGAATACGATAAAAATGAAACTGCATACAGGATTGGACTTATGCTATATATTTAAATACCATTTGATATTCATGCTTGACGGATTTTCAAGATATATATTGAACTGGGGTCTTATGACAGATATGATGGGTAAATTAGTAGAATTATTCAGATTATTAAGAGAGGAAATACCAGCTTAATTTTTAGCGAAAAAATTCCCGTTTTCATTGAAGCGATACAATATATAAAATTTGCTTGAAATAATTATTAAAAAAATGGATAATGAATAAGTTATTTTGTTTAGTATTTAGTAATATATTTAAGGCTATAATGGGAGTGAAGATATGACAATAATAATAGGAGTTCAAGCGAGAGAGATATTGGATTCCAGAGGGAATCCTACTGTTGAGGTTGATGTGGAGCTGTCATCTGGGGTAATTGGACGAGCTGCTGTTCCATCTGGGGCTTCAACAGGCGAACATGAAGCGGTTGAATTGAGGGATGGAGATAAGAAGAGGTATGGCGGAAAGGGTGTCCTAAGGGCAGTAGATAATGTAAATGATATAATATCAGGCGCTATTATTGAGATGGATGCGGTTAACCAGATTGAAGTAGATAGAACGCTTATTGATTTGGATGGAACTCCGAGTAAGTCAAAATTAGGTGCAAATGCTATTCTTGGTGTTTCATTGGCATGTGCCAATGCGGTGGCGCAGACATTAGAGATACCCCTTTATAGATATATTGGCGGGATCGGAGCCTGTGAATTGCCAGTCCCCTTTATGAATATACTTAATGGAGGGAAGCATGCTGATAATAATGTCGATATTCAGGAATTTATGATAGCTCCGGTTAGCGCAAATAGTTTTCGGGAGGCCTTTCGTCAGGGTGTTGAAACTTTCCATTCATTAAAGAGCGTATTACAGAAGAAGGGTCTAAATACTTCTGTTGGTGATGAGGGAGGATTCGCTCCAGATTTAAAATCAAATGAGGAAGCTATAGAGGTTATCCTCGAAGCAATAGAGAAGGCGGGTTTTAAACCTGGTGTTGATATATATCTTGCGCTGGATCCGGCTTCAAGTGAATTCTATAGAGATGGCAAATACATTTTAGAAGCAGAGAAAAAGTCAAAGAAGACACCTGAAGAGATGGTGGAATTTTATTGTAACTGGATTAGAAAGTATCCGATTATTTCGATTGAGGATGGCATGGCTGAGGATGATTGGACGGGTTGGCGTCTGCTTACAGATGAGTGTGGTGATAAGATACAGATTGTGGGCGATGACCTCTTTGTTACAAATATACAGAGGTTGAAGAGGGGTATTGAGGAGGGTGTAGCAAACTCAATACTCATTAAGCTTAATCAGATCGGCACATTAACTGAAACTATTGAGACAATAGAAATGGCACATAGGGCTGGATATACATCCATGGTCTCACACAGGTCTGGGGAAACAGAGGATGCTACAATAGCTCATCTATCAGTTGCTATGAATACTGGTCAGATTAAGACTGGTTCAGCCTCAAGGACTGATAGAATTGTAAAGTATAATCAACTATTGAGAATTGAGGAAGAGCTAGGGATTATGTCGAAGTTTGCCGGTAAAGAGGCCTTATATAGTATCAGCAATGCAAAAAAATAGTTTTTCATTATTTCTTTTACTCTTCTTCCTCATCGGTGTTTATTGCTTTATATTTGGAGAAAGCGGTTGGATAGAGAATAAGCGTTTACAGAAGGATGAGAAGCGACTTATCAATCGAATCGAGGATATTGAAGAAGAGAATAGAAAATTGAGTGAATTATATAGAAGATATGAAAATGGAGATTTTTATAAGGATAAGGCGGTAATTGCAGGTTATATTGAAGATGATGAGAAGTTGATCTTTTTAAAGGGAAGGGAAGAGTATTACAAGACATCCGATAAGAGAAGGATTAATGATACTAAATATACTATTGGTCTAGAGCATATAAGGATATTTTGGATAATTGTATCAATTATGATTGTATTTTTCTATTTCACCAAGAGATAACTTATTTATAATATAAGAGTAAATACACTGAATGCCATCATTCCGTGATAAGGGTGGGTGATGGCTTTTTCATCTTTAGTGCGATGATCAGATACGATTATTGAAGTGATATACTTGTTTTTTATTGCACCTTTGATGATAAATTTAGGAGGAAATTATTTTTAGAAATGAATTTAGATAGCTCATATTGTATATTTCAGGAGTATAATGAGAATGATATTAATATAATTAAATGGCAGTTGGAATGTAAGAGTGTTCATATTGGAAGCATAATTGAGAGATGTAGACATGGATTTCCATTCATTATATTATTGAATCCAAAAAAGATGATCAATGGGAAGGAGCAGCTGAATTATGAAGCTCTATCAAATTTAATGTGGTTGACATGCCCTTATTTAAATGATAAAATCCATATAATAGAGTCAGTAGGTGGCATACAACGGATATCAGAAATTATTTTATCTGATAATTTACTGACTTCAAAAATGGAAAAGGCGCATGCTAACTTTTATTTTTTAAGAAGCGCTATTTTCCATAAATTTATTGGAGAAAACATCCCACAACAGAGGATTGACTTGTTCAATACCGGAATTGGGGGAATAAGGAATATATCAATGCTAAAGTGCCTGCATATGCATTTTAGCCATTTTAGGATTTGTGAGGATAACATAGCAGGATTATTAACCTTTCGTTTACTTGAAGAAAAGTGTAGTTGCGATGAGGTGTTATGTGAAGATGCATCGAAAAAAGGCTGAGATAATCACAATTAAAAAACTCAGGAAGGATGGATCTCTCTGTAAAGAGACCATGGATAGGATATATCGTTCAGTATTGAACAGAGAAATCGTTGTTATGCCAACTGATAGTGTTTATGGAATAATCACTTTGGGCATGTCTGATCTGAGACAAAGATTTTCAGAGATTACAAATTGGGCTGAGACAAAATTTGTGAGACTAATCTCATCATTCAAGATGCTTGGAAATATCGCTTCTATAAATAAATTTGAATATGATTTTTTAAATAGAATATGGCCGGGGGAGGTCACTGTTTTATTGAAAAATGTGATGGATGATGTTCATAATGATGAAGATAATCGAATAGCTGTTAGATTCCCCAAAATTAGATTTTTACATGAATTGATTGATCTAATTGGTGATCCATTGTTACTTATGGATGCTTTAAATGGAAGGGGTATTACACTTTGTAGAAGAAAGGATATTGTAGATGCCTTTAATGATCGTGCAGATTTAATACTTATAGTGGAAGAACTATGTCGAAAGTATCCATCTTGTAGTTGTGTTGACATTAGCACTGATTGTCTAAAAATAATTGAGGAGGGCAAGGTCTGTTCTGAAGAAATAAGATCACTTTATTTTTTAGGCAAAGCTGATGATGTTGTGTAAGCCAAGGATTATACAATTTTGTCAATATAAATATGATTTTTCCCAAAAATGTGAACATAGCCTGTGGATATTTTGTTTTTTTTATTATAAGACCTTAACCTCTGGCTGATGAAGTCTTTTCTCGCTAGAATATTTTTCCCAATTTTATTTGCCGCAAAGCATTTAACTTCCTTATTTTGATTGATTACATCGATTATTAGGAAGTAATTTATACTTTTTTCTCTCCATACTTGCGATCTGGAGAACAGGTCAACTACTTTCAGTAGTCTGTCGTCTATTTTTATATATTTTTC
Source organism: Spirochaetota bacterium (assembly GCA_034190085.1). NCBI lineage: Bacteria > Pseudomonadati > Spirochaetota > Spirochaetota bacterium. The sequence continues at coordinate 42,029 of JAXHTS010000012.1, read as the reverse complement.
ATCTGAATCATAATTTGTGAAAACTTCAGAGTTATTAGATTCAATAATACTTAACTCTTTGTAGGGGATGATGAACCATGAGCCATTTCTATAAAAAGTGATCCATTTGAACGGTCTACTGCTTTTATCGATTTTAATATCCCTATATTTTTTGCGATAAAGATATATTTTATGATCAAGTTTAGGGAATTCACTTATGCTCTTGTCTGTTAATTCAACTATTTTTGAATGGAGGTGGTATAAAGCATTAAAATTAATTCCATCATGAGAATATTTTTTTTTGTACTCCTTGAGTAGGGATTTCAGCTTCAAAATATACTCTTTCCCTGACATTGTGTTAAAACATGAATGTATTGAGGATAAAATGTCAATTTGACTCACGATCTCATCATATGCTGAATCGAAATCTGAATACTGTCTCTCTAATTGAAAGAGTTGTTTCTCGATAATTCCTATTATATCTTCAATCCCCTGTATATTATTCTGCCAGAACTCTCTATATCTTTGATATTTTGAGTAATAGTTATCTTCTTGCTTCATTATAACCAGATCCGAGGTTTAGAAATAGATTTTACCCGCTGTTGCCGTGTAGGTAATTATTTTTGAAGTACTTTAAACACACGTGGGTTCCCGCATGAAGGCTTCCATCTTCTTCGTCATTGGAAGCATGATTTCCACTCTCAGATTTGAGATCCCATTTGTGATGGTGTTGACTCAAAAATATTTTATACCTATCACGCGCAACGCAGGTAAACCATGATATATATTATTATTAAGATGTGGGCAACAAAAAAAACAATACTTTCTTTTTTTTCGGCTAATTCTCTTAAAGGAATAAATTATTCTTGTCTTTATAATAATATGAGCTTAATAGAACAAGTAATTATATGAAATGGATAAATACTAGTTTCTTTCTCCTATTTAAGTAATAAGGGTATCAATTACATTTAGAGAAGTGGAAAAAATGAAAAATAAAAGAGTTCACCTATTTGTATCGTATTTTAATATTTTATACTTCTTTGAGATTATCTATTTAATGTTTGCTTTTCTAGCCATATACAATAACTCATTATTTATAGTATTGGGAATCCTGTTAGCGATTCTATTGTCTATTCATATAATAGGTTTATATTTTATGTCAGAAATAAGCAGAAAGGTTCAATTGTTTCTAATGGATATTCATCTCGCTTATTCTATTCCCTTTTTTATAAATATCCTAATAGAGGGATATCATGGCAGTATAATTGATTATGGACTTGTTATAGCAAGAGCTATTATCGCCTCTTTTGAGATAATATATATTTTCATTCTAACGGATAAAAATGTAATAAGTGAATTTGCTTGATAGTATACCATAATTGCCCTATTGATTACTTCTCAACCTTATCCATTACCAGCAGTAAGATTAGTTAATGGTAAAAACAAGTGATTGTGAATTTATGATATTATATATAACATTGAGAATCCGGATTGACATTATATAATGCATATGAGACTTAATATTTTAAGGCGAATATCATGAAAGAGATTTTATTAAGGACACACAGCAACAATATACTTGGTGAGGAATTGCACAATGTTGGATTTATTGTAAAGGATATAGGGCAGCTACATTCGTTGGATGAAATTATAAAATCTGATAATATATCATCCGTTGATTGCGCTATTATTGAGATTGTTGATGAGAATATTGAAGAGTTAATAAATGTCGTAAATGCTCTAAACACTATTCCAGTGCGAATCATTGGTTTAGTTTATCAGGTTACTGATAGGATAAGGAATTTTTTAATTAATAATGGTATAGCGGATCTTATTATATCTCCTGAGGTTAGGAGAATTGTTAGTTATATTGATATTATAGATAGGAATACTCATTCCTGCAAAGGAAAAATACTAATTCTCGATGATTCCATAGCTAGAAATAATATTTTAATAACCATACTTAAAAGATTTCATTATAAGCCGATTGTTTCAAGCAATATTGATGAATTTTTTGATGCTTTAGGTGAAGGTAATATCCAATTAGTGTTAGTTAGTCTTGGCGTTAAGGATTTTGATATCAATTATTTTATTAAGAGATCATATGCATCAGCGGGTATTAATCAGGTTCCAATTATTCCCTACAAGGATTCCATAGAGGGTCTTTTTGTTCATGAACTTATCTCAGGTTTAAATCGCTTAGCAAAGGTTATTCTATCTTCAGATGAACTCTATAGTTATCTTATAGATTTATTCTTCCGAAGGGAGCTTTCACACATTGTTGGTATGTTTAATGAATCTGTTGGGAATGACATTTTAGTTCAATTCAATAAAGGATCATTGAAGAGTATACACTATTCTCTGATTGATGATATATTTTCAATGGATAATATTCTTGAAGAAGACCGGATGATGAGAATAAAGGGTATTATGAATTCTATCAATGATACTTTAATCAAAGCAGATGGTTTAAGATGGTTGGTAATAAAAGATATAATCAAAACGCCCATTGGTGTGAGTTTTTAAAAGATAATCAGTGAACATTGTTAATGTTATTTTTTAGTCTATTAATATCCCATCTATAATAATATAGAAGAATCATTTAAATGTTGACATTTTGTTATTTATGAAGTATAAAATTATATAGATAATATTCTCTTTACTTAAAAGATTTATCTGGATTGAGATTTTTATAAATTGAAGAGATTGAATTATTAAGTGAACCTGTATTTGTAGGAGGATCTTTCAATACTGAATTCGATTATCATGGAGGGACAAAGTAATTCTCACAAGTGGTTGAAATTCGTTGATGCTGGGTTGTTGAAGTAATCCTTTTCCCTTCTCATAAAAGCTTGGAAAAATAAATAGAAGTAATTAAGCTGAAATATCTCCTAAAGAAGCCTGATGAAATAGCAACATTCATATTGAGGATACATTGATATTTATTTCACTTAATAGTAATGACAAAATTATTGCTAATGATTCAGAGATAGGGAGTAATAATTATGAATAAGGATACTGAAAGAGATTATAAGATCGGCGAATTTATGATAGAGAATGGGATAATTACAAAGAAGGATTTAGATGAAGCGGTTAAACTTCAGAAAGATAATTCTCAAAGGCTGATAGGTGAAATATTAGTTACACAAGGCGTAATATCTAAAGAAGAATTAGTTATGGCACTTCAACTGTTTTATGTAGATACTGATTCTAATCCTCAACATGTTGATGAGTGGTTGGATCAAGATGAGATAGATATGCTGTTAGAGAGAATGCAGTCTGGGAAAAAATTGGAGCATAAAAATCAAGAGCAATGAATATTACAGGGATTTCAATAATGTTGTTCCTTTCTATTATTAGGGTAGATATTTTTATAAATATTTAAATATTATTATATTGGATTCATATATTCTTAAAATTCCCAGATTTAATTGAAGCGATACATATAACATAATACGCAATTCTTTGGATAACTCCTGCTCATATTTAATTGTTATACGCAATGCTACCCCCGAAACAAATACACGTCTTCCTTGACTAGCTAATAATAAAAAAATTATATCTTTACCGATACAAAGGATTATTCCTATAGATTGTTATTATTGTGATGACACGGACGTTTCGCACTGTGCCATCGCACTGCGGATTGTAATCTGCAGCGTGTTATGCAGATAAAATTAGTTGACATACATGTGAATATTTAGAAAAATCTACGCTAATAATTATATAAATCTTTAGTTACACAGAAAATAATATACTAACTTATTTGGCAAAATTAGGTCGTGCACCATCGGGTAATTCGCTTTAAAGCGTAAATATATGGACTCGGTTGGAAGGTCTACTGTTATGATGATTCGTGCGGTTGAGTACAAGCAGGATGAAGCAAGCGCAACATTCGATTTGACAGAAGTATCTGGGCGGAAGGTCGAGTTCGACTATCTACGCGCGTTTGTAGTTACTCTTGTGCTGTTCCAGCACGCGATTCTCGCCTACACCAAATACGCTTTCATCAATTTTGAGAACCCGATCGCGAATTCCAATCCGGTTGTAAACGAGCAGCGGTGGATCGGATTTGATTTGATTGTGGCGTTTAACGAAACGTTCTTCATGCCGTTGCTGTTCTTGATCTCCGGCATGTTTGTCTGGCAGAGTTTAGCGAGAAAGGGCGCCCGGAAATTCCTTAGAGATCGCCTGACAGGGCTCGGTCTTCCCTTTGTCATCGGTGTTTTGTTCCTGATTCCCCTGGCCTACTACCCGGCGCAGCTTCAAATAGGACTGATTACCGGAGCAGACCTCAGCTATAGCGCATTCTGGTTCGGAATGGTCCGATCCGGCTTCAGGACCGCTGGTCCCCTTTGGTTTTTATGGCTGCTGCTGGCTTTCAACTGCCTGGCTACCCTTATGTACCGAGTTGCTCCTTACCCAGGAGGTCTCATCAGAGGGCGATTGACTATCATCCTTGATCACCCCTTAGCGTTTTTTGGTGCATTGTTTGGAATCTCAATAGCCGCGTATCTGCCTATTGCAATCATTTACGGACCGTTGGAGTGGATTGGAATCGGGCCCTTTAATGCACAGGCTAGCCGAATATTGCTCTATCTTGTGTACTTCCTTGCGGGCACCACGGTTGGGGCATGCGGATTTGACCGCAGCGCGTTCAGATCTGATGGCGTGCTCGCCAAGCGTTGGTGGGTGTGGTTAACTATGGGCCTGATCTCTTTCATTGTGTTTATCATCATGCTCGTAGTTGTATCTGATATAGAGCGAACCATTTTCAGTGAGATTGCTTTCGTAGTCTGCTGCGGGACCACTGTATTCGGGATGATTGGACTCTTTCTTCGGTTTGTAAAACAGCGAGTGGGTGTTTTGGACAGCTTGAGCGAAAACTCATACGGAATCTATGTTGTTCACTACGTTTTTGTAACCTGGCTTCAGTACTTGTTGTTGCGAAGCGCCCTTGCTCCCAGCATTAAGGGAATGATGGTGTTCATAGGCACATTGATTCTCAGTTGGGGGTCGGTTGCCGCTATTCGACGCATATCAGTAGTAGCGAAGGTTATTTAAGCCGGATATGGGAAGATAGACCTTGCCGAACAGGGCGCTGCACCGGACACTGATTTTGTAGTACTTCCTAATCACTGGTGAGCTTGAACGTTTTGGTGCTAAAGGCAAATAATAGATCAATTAAAATTAAAGATGGGGAACAGTCATGCAAAAAAAAGAAAATCACTCAGGAGAGTTAGATAAGAGTTTAGCTGCTGTATGTGGCCTTTACTGCGAGGCATGCACATTGTTCATTGCCACGATGGAAGACCCGATAAGACTTAAGGAACTGGCAGCACGTTTTCAGCTTTCAGAGGAAGTTATGAAGTGTTATGGATGCCGGTCGTCCAAGAGAGGACCTTATTGCGAGACATGCAAAATGTCCGCCTGCGCTGCTGAACGAGGAATCGATTTTTGTTTTAAATGTGTGGAGTATCCATGCAATGATTTGAAACAGTTTCAATCTGAGAGACCTCATCGGATAGAGCTTTGGGACGACCTGGAGCGGATTAAGAATATCGGTTATCAACACTGGCTAAAGGAAATTAAAGAAAACTACACCTGTCCCCAGTGCCGGAGCATTAATTCCGCGTATGATCTAAAATGTAGAAAGTGTGACGAAGAACCGAGTTGCGATTACGTAGCAAAACACAAGCAGGCGATCGAGCAGGTTTTGAAGAACCTATAATTAAAGCTGAGTATAACGAGACGTTCAAGAGGGTCGCGGCAAAAAAAGTGATTTCGGAAAAAACAGATCAATTCCTATGCGCTACAGGTTCAATCAAAAAGGTTTAAGCGTAAAGACAAATATAGTTGATTATAGAGAAGCATTTCATATGTAAAAGGTGCGAAATGATTTTTTTGTTAAGCTACAGGAATTACTTCAAACACAGCAATGCAGGGATGAGTCCGGCTTACATTGCCTCACCTGACTGTAATTCGCTGTGCTCTATAATGGCAGTTAATCACTCTCTTTGTGCTGATGAATTGAAGAAAAAACTGCCGGTTATAAATAATAAAAGGAGGTAAAAGTGGAATGAACCACCCACAGGAAAAATTTAAAGGTGAGAAAACAAAAATCATAACAGAGATTGCAGAATTATCCAGGCTTCTTGGGATGATACCGTCAGATGATACGATTGAGATTCATGAACCTGTAACTCAAAATAAAATGGTTTTATCAGATTGGATCAGTGCTACGAGAGATTCGTTTCTAAAATTATCTCTATCGATAAGCAAAGAACTGGATATTCAGTTGCAGTAGTAGAGACGAACCTATAATTCTTGTGAATAGCTTTTCGTACATTAGATGTCAAACCTCACGCCGATGGCAATGTCATTAGGTAGGGTAATTTCCATGGAATATCTATCTGCCTTAAATGACCGCTTCTATGCCCAAAGGGATATATCTATGAAAGTATCTGAATACACAAACAGGCTAATTCGCTTCCTATTTTTTAAAAAATTTTCCCATCTCTAGGAATTCTGTGTTCCCCTCCACTTCATATTTCCCTGCTATAAACATCTCTGTGCCGTCTGCTGTCGGTTACGATATCCATCCACATATCAAAAGGGCTTTTTATTATTAGGTCTGGTTTGTCTGATTTCCCTTCCTTTGCTTTGATCGTTCCATCTGAGATTATGAGATGACATACGTCTTCCACCCTGCCTGTAAATTCAAACTGCAATGTCGCTTTTGTATCACCCGCAGCTTCAGGATTAAATCCCATTGGCATTAGGAGCAAAAAAGTTTCGACTGAATCGGGCCTGGGCATCATGCCTTTTTTTGCAAATTTTTTCTTGGTTATCCCTTCGGCAATGCAGCTCCCCCACATGCAATTTGCAATTTTTACAAAATCAGAAGTATTATCAGATAGTGGCTGTTCTATACGTGCCAGTGTTTCCGGGGAAATCCTGTAAGTCTCCACGGGTTCCTTTCCAGCTTGAGTGGTGGCGTCGAGTATATCTTTTTGTTTATCTATGTTTGCGTACATAAATTCGGCACCAGGCCGGTAGATTTCAGCCCATAGTCTCCCTTCTTCCTGATCTTCAAAAAGAAATTTCGCATAATGCATCAAGCTACCAAAGGCGGACCTTTCAGGGAAACCGCATACAGAAAGAACCACAGCCGCAGGGTGCTTCCTTCGAAGGGGGTGAACCCAGCGTCCTTTCCTTTCTAGGATGAAGGGTTCGTAAATGGGAAAAGTTCTCTCTATAAAGGTCTTCATGATTGCATTGACAGTGTGATGAAATAGAGGTGTGGCATATATAACCAGGTCGGATTCCAGCCATTTTGGGAAGAGATCCCCTGTCATGTCGTCCTTGAGCACACATTTCCTAGGGTTTTTAGTCATACATGTATAGCATCCCACACAGTTTTTTAATTTCTTTTCCCGCAAGGTTTACAACATCAACGTCAGCTCCTGCCCCCAGCATTCCATTAACTAGGTGATTAAGCATTAACTTAGTCTTGCTCTCACCCTCTGATCGTGCACTTGAATTAAGGGCTAATACTTTCATAATATGAGCCTCCCTATTAATTTAATTGATAGGATTTACTTACTGAATAATTATAAAAAAGTTATGTCAATATTTAATCGGTTTTATGGATCATGAAATATGCCATAGATGAATTTGCCATAACCCACAGCCAATTAAGAATTTCTTTTATCAGTCAATGCTCTCTTTGATTAAGTCATAATTCTGTTCTCTGCTTACCTCTCTTGTGAAGCGGTAAGCCTGTATTCGGTTGTTACATCAACATTGTTCTTCATCACTTGCCACACAGGGCATACAGATTCTTCAGCCAGTTGAATTGCTTTTTGAATGTCCTTGTCCTGCGTATCATCGGAGGTTAAAATAAATTCGAGAAGTATTTTTTCAAATTTGATTGGGAGCTGATTTCGCCTTATACCCTTTGCATTTATTTTCAAGCCAGATACATTCTTACCCATATCCCTCAGCAAACACACAATAGTTGTGCCACTGCATCCTGCAAAACTCATTAGCAATAGTTCAAGACCATTGAAACCTTGTCCATCACCAATGGGAGGGAAAAAATCGAAGATAATTGGGTTGTCAGGATTGGATTGTGAGATGCCAGTGAATTGAACTTTATCATTAGTCAAATCAACACTCACCTGCTCAAGTTCTTCAGCCATAATAGACCTCCTTCGATAGATCAGTTTATATATTGTTATTTGATAGGAGCAACAATAGCCGACTCCTAAAAGAAATCAACAAGAATTGATAATCTATCACAAATATCACCAGGGAATCAAATAAAATCACAAAGATGAGAGAAGTAAGCGGGAAAAGGCCAAACGACCTTATGTCTAAGCTTGGGATTAAAATCTCGAAAATGATTCAACGATTGTGAAAGTAATGTAACTGAAAGCTTTCGTCTAAATTTGGTTGTCTTTGTTACCTTCAAAGGCTTTTTTGAACAATCAATTCCAGGAGCGCTCTCTAAATATGATATGAAATGGTTTGAATTGGGGAATTTATCAATGATTGCTTTGTCAGCTATTATAGTAATGGCTGTTACTATATTATATTTCAAAGATTTGGTTTCAAAAAAATCTTGAATTGATATTATGTATTACACCACTATTCAGGTTTGGTATCAATTTGATACTCCCAAGAGATTGAGTAGTTATAATGGGATTATTCAAGCGCCCCAGTTTTAACGGTGATCATCTTTTCAAATTTCTTCAGAAGCTATTAACATAGCATAGCCTCAACTAAGTTGTTTCTCATAATATCGTTATAGGCAATCTCACATCCGAAAAATATACTCGTCTTCCGTGACTCGTAAAAAATATAAAATAGTGATAGCTATACTGATACAGAGGATTGCCGTTCACAAGGGATTATTATCATATGGTGTTATCCAGCTTCTGTATAAATAAAATGAAATGATGACTAATATATATATGCTTTTTGGGAGAAGCAGCTTGAAACAAATAATTCTGTAAATAAAGTAACAAACCAGGTGATGAAAATGTCAGATAGCGTTAAAGGTGCCGCTAGTGAGCAAAAGCTCGTTGTATCAGATATACAGTCGATTACTAGCATGAATGAACTGGCTCAGCCCGATGCATCAGGAAGCGAGCAAGTCTCGGATATTAGTGAGGAGATACTGGGCCTTGCTGAATTTCTTTAGAAAAAGGTGAATATATTTTCGATTTAGACATTGTCCATTGTGTTATTATGAGTTGTTATTTGCCTGAGGTCTGTTTCTGGTTCTTTGTAACGGCCCCAGTAACTGAAGTGAGTGAATGTTGTATGAGTAAAGAACCAGTTGACAACTGGTATTCGTAATAGTGCATGAAAAATATAGTATGAAAAAAAAATAACAGCATAAAAATATACAAGGTTTATATTATTACCAAACCAGTGACTTTTGGAGAACTCAATCCATTGGATAAGGTTCCCAAGGTATGAAAAAAGAAATGTTGAAACTGGGATTGTTGATATTATATAAAGAATCACTCCCCATGAATGCCTGCTTCAATAGCATTTTAGGGACAGAGGGAAGCGCATCTCATACAGCTTTCACAGTTATATTTCCAGAAAGGCATCTTCTTTGTCTTTCCATGTAACTTTATGGCATTGACAAAACAATTTTTTTTACATATTTCACATCCATTACAGTTCTCATTTGCAAAGATAAGCTTTGCAAATGAGAATCTACCTATAAGTAGGTATCCAATTGAAATCTGAAAAAGGACAGCCCCCATTATCAATTCATATATATTATTCAGCGTGAACAAAACGCTGTTGCCTGAGAGTATGGTTGTCGCAAAATTGGCAACATTAGTTTCGCTCCTTTTGATTATGGCCTTTTGGCTTTCTAATCCCTGTATTGGATGAAGAATGAACCAGTTTGACGGCATGTCAACGCTTTTCAATCCACGAACTTTATAGCCTTTGATTGTTAGAATGAGAGTAATAATAAATGTTGCGCTCCCACTTATCCCAGGTGTAAAGACTTTTCAAAATTTTAATCCTGCTCTCGTAGCAATACAAAATGCATTTGTCTGTTTCCTTCGGGGGAGTTTCAATGAAAATTTCAAAATTTGCAAAGGTGCAGTAAATCCATGGGTAGGGAAGATAATACCAATCAGGCTATCATTCCCATCTTCAATCGTAGTTGCATCCATTATTTTTTCAACTGGATAAATACGTGCATCAATGTTATATTTATTGGAAATATTTTCAATCCAGGTTGAAACACGATAGGAATTGCCTGTGCCACTCAAAAAATAGATCTTTACATTAAAGATATTTTTTTGGTTCATCGATCAAGAATAAATCTTTCTTTTTTTTTTTCATATCCTTTACCGTAACATCAGGGTGATGTCATCGTTTTACACCAATGGCCTTTTTCCCATATTGAATCGGTTTTTTTGGGGATATCACTGCAAACAACCAAACAGAATTGACAATTATGATGCCATACAAGCCTGCCATCTTCGAGAGTTGTATTATTTATAGGGCATATCTGTTTGCAAATTCCACATCCATTACTATTGTCATCAACCTTGAATGAAGCATCAAGGAGTTTAATTTGATCCTTCCATACCGCTGTTTGTTTTTTTGCTATTGTTAATGAATATTTAGTGCTGCTAAAATAATAAATATCAGTTTTCACTTTGATTATTCTCTCTTATCAACCTTTGATTGATGATTGTCAGAAATTACAATAAGCAGAATTTCCAATTACTACCCGAAAGTCAATCAAATGAACAATGCTTCTATCGAGATAATTTAAAATGCTGGTCATCGACCATGGTGGAATGATCTACAAAAGTGTTTAGAATTGATAATTGACTTTTAAAAATTAATAAAATTTATGATAATTAAGGCTATGGTGTATAATAATTATTTGCAATAGATTTGTCATCCTTAGCTTCGCAAACTAATGAATTAAATCCTTGTTGAATAATATCAAGCTCAGCATCCCAGTTTCAGTTGATATAAAATATACAGAAGTGGCATAGCCTATATCACACGGTATGAACATTGCGTTGCTCTTCTCCTTGGCTCTCAGCACATTTGTTTCAGTTTTCATTACAGTAAAGGTCGTTTATACTGATCCTGTTACAGGTATTTAATATTCATACTAATAAGCGCAAATGTTCCAAGTGAAAGGGCGATAGCAGTAGAGATAATTATAATATGTATCTTCCCCGTCAGACAGATTAAGAAAAAGAACAGCGCGAAAAATTCCTTTCTCCACATATATTTCAAATTATGAATAAAAGCAACAAGTGGGTCGCTGTGTGGAAGTTTTTGTAGGAATTCTTTATCATAGGCAAGGAGTGAGGCAGATTTGCTATGCTGTTTTAGGTATTTGATCATAATTATCAGCATGGTTGAGAAGCATAAAAAGATAATGACTATATATATGCTAGTAATTAATCCCCCTTTGTTGATAATACTCAAATAGGATGTGGCAGTAAGGAACAATAAGAGGGTTAGGTTATCGCTTATTGTATCAAGCCATCCTCCAATCTTTGTTGTCTTATATGTGAATTTCGCAACCTCGCCATCTACACCATCCATTACTGAGGCAAGTTGGAAAAAGGCTCCTCCTAATACGATATGCCAGTAGGTATTAAATAGTAGAAGAGCGGCGCTCATTATACCAATAAGCATATTAATGATTGTCAAAATGTTTGGATGAATTCTTGTTTTGGTCAGCAAAAGGCTTATTGGAAGGGATATCTTTTTATTGATTTTTTTGGCGATATAACCATCCGTATTTTCAATTATATTTTTTTTTATTAGCTTTATTGCTTTATTATAGTCAATTTTATTTAATAATAAAAATTGATCATCATTTAATATTGGAGTAATAATATTTTTCTTTTTGATAAAAAATTTTTTAAGATTAGAAAAATAACTGGATTGCGTAAATAAGGTTGAAGGAATTATCAGATATTCAGGAGTAAATTCTGTATCCCTCTTTTCCTTTACTATAATATCCTTCAATCCCTTAAGATGTCTTTCTATTTTTTTTGTATAAAAATTATTTTCCTCAACTGAAAGATCTAGATATATTTTATCAAAGCCTATGGAGAATAAAATACGAATATTCCTTTCAAGCGGATATAAACCGCAGATTTTTTTATTATAAATGTTATTTGAACTCACTGATTTAATTATTGCAGTCTTGTATTCCATAATGATGTACCCTTAAATAATCAGTATAATAAATTCAAGCATTATATTCTGTTATTATCTAAAGCTTTATTATATCCTATGCTAAAAATATTCCCTCACGATTTGATCATTGGTAAGGGATTGAATCTATTTAGTATCAGGTAATTAAACATGATATAATCAATAAGCGGAGTAGCTTATTAAGATAGGAATGTGGTTAAAAACAGATACAAGATAGATATATTCCATATAAACTTGCTCCAGTGAGAAAAAACGGGACAAATTTACTTGACTTAATAAATTTTTCCAACATAATTTAGATATAATAACCGAAAATGTAAATAATGATAATACCTTTTATTTTTACAGCATCGGTATTTCAAAGGATTACTGGGATGTAGTTTTTGGAATAGACAAAAGGGTGCTGCAAAATAATCAATGGAAGGATTGTTTTATAAAGGAGTTTGCTATGATAAAAGGATTTCGATTTATTGTACTTTTATTTTTTATCACTGTTATCTTTATCCCACTTAAAAGCCATGCTCAGATTGAAACAACTAATAGGGAATTCAATCCCCTATATAAGCCAATTTCGGTAATAATGAGATTGAGCTATGACAACTTCAAGAAGATTAAACTAATGCATACCTCAATTATGAACTATGGCGGAGGGAAGGAAGAGTTCGATAAACTTGTAGATGCCTTTGCAGAAGCGAGCGCGCTGTATTTCCAGAATAAATTAGTGGAATCTGCAAATTTGTTTACAAAGAACGGAAAAGATATAGATGGGGTAGCTGCTAAGCTAGCTAAAACATATAAAGATGAAACTGAAAGACTGCATTCCGAGATAATTAAAATGAATGTTAAGTATAATATAAAAAACTCGTTAAAGGGGGAGAAACCGAATCCTACTGCTACTGCAGCAGTGAGAGGAGCATCATTTGGAATAAATAAGGCTAATGATTACTATGTAAGGTCAAGACCAATCGATGCAATCACCTATTATCGAAGAGCAAAGAGTAAGTGCTTCGAGTTATATGAGATACTTGAAGTCCCTCTGCCAGAGAGATTTAAGAAGGATATATTAGATAATCATAATAAAGTATATATTTCTAAGGAGAAAGAGAATTAATTTTATTGTTTGATGATCTATCATATTACTGATTTACATAACTGAATAGGAAATAGTATACCAGAGCTTTCTATTGGGTATAATAATTTGGATAGATAAGATGGATGATTATAGAGGGGAGAATTAGTCGGTTTAATGCTTAATTCTGTGCCGTTGAAGATCAATCTATTGATGGATTATTTTAGAACCCTCTTTTCCTTAGAATCCTGTCAATTAGGCCCTTCTCCTCTTCCCCCTTTATAACAATTTTTTTATTATCAACCACTTCATAATAATCAAGCCAGGATCTCAGTATCTCTGGAGGCACAACAACAGGCTCCTCAGGTGGTTTGTTATAAAGTATACGGGATTCCTCCCTGGGAGATAATTTAATAGCTTTTATAATATTGCGATTGGAGCTGGCTATGTGAATCGCTCCCTCAAATGCTATGACCTTGGTCTCGTGCTTACTGGTAATAACTCCAAAATCTGTTCCGGATACGCCTACAATGGATGTGGGTGTTGTAAGAATTAGCGTTCTGCTCCTAAAGGATTTTTTTACCCTAATTCGAACCTTGCCTGTTAACATTTTTATTCTTGTTGGAGCTTCGTTTTCTGTCATTTTTACTGCATTTATATTCAAGACTGAGACTTCCTTAATGAATACTTTTGTTCCATTATTTAATAGGATCTCAATAAATGCTCTTTTACCTGTTCGAATTTTGTAATTTTTGTTAATTTCTATTCCAACTTTAGGTGTTAACCTTCTTCTTGTAGAAAGTGAGGTGATATCAACATCACCAGTAATCTGAATGATTTTCCCCAAACCGGTTTCAGCTCTCAAATCCAGGCACATAACTAATATCAGAATTACAATTGCGGATCTCATCATTATCCCCCCATTATATTCTATTGTATTCTTTAATATACAGTCATAATAGGCATAATAAGTTTATATTGAATAAAAAATCTTCGGGTTTTTAATACATAACCCCTCGTTTCATCAAAGGGGATGAATTCAACAAAATAATCTATATCCTCATATTCTTGGGATTTCTGCCACTTCTTTACATTGCCTGCGCCTGCATTATAACCAGCAACAATCATTTCAAAGCTGTCCCGATAACTACTTTTAAAATAATACTCCAACCAATGCAGATATTGTGTGCCGAAGATTATTGATGTTAATGGATCCGTAAGATCATAATTATCTACTTTTAGATCCCTAGCTATTCCCTTTGCAGTGTTAGGCATGATTTGCATCAATCCTACAGCCCCTGCTGAGGAGACAGCCCTATGGTTAAAGGCAGATTCAGCCTTCATCATCGCATAGACTACCTCCTTCTCAAGATTTTTTTTTGCACTCGATTCCTCTACAATATTTATAAATGCCCTAGGAAGGAGTTTTTTAATTGAACCAACAGGAAGGATGGCAAAATTTTCTTTTAGATTTTTGTGTTTAAGCAACGCCGCTGTTGAGGCTAAGGCTAAGTAATGGTTATTATATAAATCTCCATAATGGGCGAGCGCAATTTTTTTATCAATATCAGATTCCTCATCATCAGGGATTATACCGATATCCCTATTTATTCCTTCAATATTTCCAATAGCGAAATATTTGTCCAGACCCCTTATGATTTTATTGTATTTTGAATTGATTTTCAATTCCTTTATATCATTTTCTAAATCGCTATAAGCCCTGATCCCTGCAAAGTCGAGTGATTTTATTCTGCTATCCCTTTTCCCCAAATCTCTTTCTATAAAAAAGAGTAGGGTATGATAATAGAGGGAATTATCAACATTTTTTGATTCTATAGATGAACTGAATGATTCCTCTAATTTTTGAATTGAGTATTTTTTATTGATTCGTTCTATAAGTGTCCATGTATATGATGAATCAGGGTTTCTGACAACGAGGTCTTTAATTATTGTCGCAGCATCCCTATGCCTCTTCTCACGGATCAAAATCTTATATAGCCAAAATCTATTTCTGCCAGAATATGCCCCGTCAGGGAATTTTGTTATTGCTCTTTCCAAATAACCCATGGCCGCTTTGAATTCAGATCTCCTTATCCTCTCTTTTGCTAATAGCCATAGAAAATATTCTGATATTCTATTATTCGGGTATTTTCTGATATATTCCTTCAAGTATCTGGTAAAGCCAGATACCCTACGATCCTGCATGAATAGCGCAACCCTCTTCAATGCATCCCTGGGTATACTTTCGATATTATTGGATAATAGCTTCTTATATACCTTTACAGCATTATGTTTTCTTCTCGCATCCCACAACTCATCAGCCTTAATTTTCAGTAATTTGTAATAGAGTGCTGAGGTCTTTTTGTATTTGTTAATCAATAAATTAGCCTTGCCGATCTCCCGTATTCTGACATAGGATTTGATTAACAACTCATTTACTTCCATTTCCAATTGAGTCCCTATAGCTTTCGCCTGCATATCCTCAATAATCTTAATTGATTCTTTATATCTTGAATTGTTATAAAGGGATGTTGATAGGAGTGTCCTCTCCTTATGGTTGAGATTATAATCACATCCATCATATGTCTCTATTATCCTTGAGGATGCTATTTCTGATTGCCAGCTCTTCTGATTTAGTTTGATAATCTTAAGATATTCCTGTAATGCGCTGCTGCAATCTTCTTCCCTCTCATATATTGACGCGATCCTAATATGAATCGCTGATTTTGAGTTAGTATCTTCATAGCCCTTCAGTATTTTGTTGAGATTTGTAATAGCCTCCTTGGATTTCTTCAGTTCCACAAGGGCCCTAGCCTTTAATATGATTCCATCTCTATAAACGGCTGTTCCCTTGTCTCTAATGAGATTTATGAATTTTACTACATACTCATACTCTCTGTATAAGTAAAAAAGTGAAGCGATCTCATAAATAGAATTATCATAATATTCGGATTTGAAATGAAAAAACCCTCTAACGAATTTATAAACCGGAAAGGGATAGAGTTTCAATTTCATTTTACGCCTGTATTTGAAGCAACTATTTGCATAGTGTAGTATTGCCTTTTTGTGATTGCCATTTTTTTGGTATGCAATCCCTAACATAAAATGTTCCCTATAATTCTCTTTCCCATCCTTTAATTTGTTTATTATATTAGCGGGTGATGAATAAAAACCGAGTTTAGATAGGTCTTTACCCTTTATCTGTTTATTTGAACATGTTATTATGAAGGATAATAATATGATAAGGCTAAGCTTTTTCAAGTTTATGTTCTCCTTACATTGAGTGATATATCTATGATTCCAAGTATAGATAAATTCAGTCTAAATGACAAATTCTGAGATTTAAAGTTGATTGATGTAGAGTACTAATAGTATACTATTATTCATCGGCTATTTCGACTTCATCTAAATATCTCTGATAATCCTGTATCTCATGTATAACTGGGTTTTCCCATACTAGATCGAAAAAGGATTTATCATCTTTTGAAATATAGTAATTATCCTGATGTATTAGTCTATAATACTCTACCTTTTCAGGAGGAGCTAGTTTCATTATTATCTTTTCGATATTCTCATAGCTTGGTTGTGCAATTGCTTTTCTCCCTTCTTGGAGTGATTTGCACTCGATCATGGACAGGAAAGCATATCTTTTGCCGTGTTTAGCCTTTTTAATGGCTTTTACGTATTTATAAAGACGCATGGAGTAAAGGCTCTCTCTGTAGTTGTCCGCCATTCCTAAATAGATTTCGGAAACCCTCATATCCCTATATCCCAATCTGAGATAGTGGATAGCCTTGTTATTATTCGATTCAATTGACATTGGTGCAAAGCCATTTAGGAGATTCCTTGTAATTGATATATCCCTTTTCAGGGTTATTCTATAGAGATTGATGAGGATACTTTGGGCTTTCCTGATTTCATTAAAGGATTCTTTGAATAGGAATTTCATATATAGAAGTTGGGCTATAATATCCCTCTGGATAGCCTCTTTGAAGAGCCTTTTCTCCTCTTCTGTTCCTAGGTTGGTAATAGAAGAATCAATAAAATAAAAGAAATATCTGTTGTCCTTTAAGCCCTTTTCGGCTTTTCTCTGTTCTCCAGCTTTAATGCTTGTCTTTGTCCTTTGTGAGTAACCTACATTCGGGCAGGATATTGTAAAAAATAGAATTAGAATTAATAAGATATATGGGTATAAGCGTATAATATCGAATAGCTTAAAGGAAGTTGAGATGCATGATAGTAATAATTTCATTATATATATAATGGATCAACAACACACTTCTACTCAAAAAGATAATGATGAAGAAAATACCTAATCATGTTACTTGGGATATTGGTGAATTATATAAATATTCTTATTTCTTTGTCAAGAAAAAAGGTCTATACTCAGGAGTCGGATATTTTGCGGATTAGCTCATTCCATCATCTATTTGATAAATATTCAATGTATATAATTTCAGACCGGGGTTATTTGTGATTCCTGTAAGGTAAGTTGAATGCGGTATTAGAGATCGGTGATTTTGTGGAAGATTTGGATATCAGGTGTTGTTTTGATGTAAATGATAAAAAACAAAACAGAGATAAATTTGTAGATCCTAACCCCTATGCTAATATTAGCGCGCAACCTCATTGATAAGCTTACCCAAGGCCTCATTATGGGATAGAATACTCTTTTGATTTGCCTCGTAGCTCCTCTGTACCTCTATCATATCAACCATTTCCCTCACAACATTGACATTTGACTTCTCCAGAAATCCCTGAAGGACCTTTGCGCTTACAAGTTGATGAGGTGGTCCTGAGTATTCTGTTTCTCTATATAAAGAATCCCCTTCTTTTTTTATCTCTCTGATGTTCTCAAAATCCACGATTTTTAATCTATCAATTACTACTGGCTCTTCCCAATTATTGTTATCAATACCAACTACATCACGGGGATCTGAGGAAAGGGCCATGTTTACGATCACCTCCCCCTTTTCATTGATGATAAAGTTATTTTTTTGGATTATTATAAGTCCATTCTCTCCTATCACGGGATTTCCATTATGAGTGACGAGTAGGCCATCCTTATTGATTGTAAAAGCGCCGTTTCTTGTATATCTTTCGCCCCTTTCAGTGAGAACGGAAAAGAATCCCTTTCCATCAAGGGCGAGGTCAAAGGAATTTTCAGTCCTATTTAGGGGCGCCTGCCCAAATTGAGTGTAGACCTCGTTTACCTCAACCCCTGTTCCAAGTTTTCCAACAAAGGGCATTGTATCATAAGAGCCAGCGGGTACTATTCCAAGACCATCATCATTTGTCCGTCTGATTATCATATCAGGGAATGCCTTAAAGATGGTGATGTCCCTCTTATAGGCTGTCTTATCAACATTGGCAAGATTATTGGAAACAACATCCATCCTGGCCTGCTGAGATATCATTCCATTAGCGCCTGTGTATAAACCCCTAATCATTAAGGCTTTCCTCCTTTTTCTCTTATAATATCGGCGCCAAGGGATGATAACTTTTCTGTTAATTTTTCATAACCCCTATCTGAATGATAAATTCTTCTTATTTCTGTTTCACCCTCAGAGGATAGTGCGGCAAGAATAAGGGCTGCGCCTGCCCTGAGATCCGACATCATAACTGTAGCTGAGGTCAATTCCTCCACACCCTTTACGATTATAACATTACCTTCTGTTGTAATATCAGCCCCCATTCTTCGAAGTTCACCGATGTGAGTAAACCTTTTATCAAAGATCGTTTCAATTATTACGCTTATTCCCGGAATAGTGCACATGAGGGATAGTATGGGAGCCTGCAGATCTGTTGGGAATCCTGGATAGGGCAATGTCCTTATAACCGCGCCATTTAGTGTATCAGAAGGCCTAATCCTTATCCAATTTGTACCCTGCTCAATTTGGAAGCCCATCTCAGAGAGAATATTAAGAAGAGAAGTAATATGATCAGGTCTCATCCTGGTAATCTTAACATCTCCCCTTGTAATTGCGCCTGCAAGTAAATAAGTGCCAGACTCTATCCTGTCAGGTATTATTGAGTAGGTGACAGGCTTAAGGCTTTTAACCCCCCTGATAATGAGTCTGTCTGTGCCAAGACCATCAATTTGAGCTCCCATCTTAATGAGAAAATTGCCAAGATCAACGATATCCGGTTCTATTGCACAGTTTTCGAGAATTGTCTCTCCCTTTGCCAGAACCGAACTCATTATAATATTTGCTGTTGCGCCTACTGATACATTTCTCATAATAAACTTGGCTCCCTTCAACCTCTTGGCTCTTGCCTTAATGTATCCATGTTCAATATCAATTTGTGCGCCCAGAGATTCGAATCCAGCAAGATGGATATCTATTGGCCTCTCCCCTATAGCACATCCTCCTGGAAGAGAAATATCCACCTCACCGAGTCTTGCTAATAATGGCCCCATAACATATATCGATGCTCTCATTGTCTTCACAAGGTCATAGGGTATCTCGGCATTTGTTAGTCTATTGACTCTTATCTTTAATGTATTTTTTTCGTGATTGAGTTCTGATTCTACACCAAGGTATTCCATAACCTCTAGAATGGTTTTTACATCAACCAGATATGGAATATTCTTAAGTACAGTCTCACCATCAGCAAGAAGGCTAGCTACTATTATCGGAAGGGCTGCATTTTTCGCTCCAGATATTGAGACCTCTCCCTTTAAACTCTTGCCTCCACAAATTTTATATATATCCATTCTCTTTCACTCCTGCTTTAGAGAGTAGTTTAAGATTTTTTCATTATAGACTAAATTATATATCTTATATATTTATCGAGAATTGCCACAATTAACAAGATAAATTGTCATTTTGACTCAAGGAAGCGTACCCCCATTTTTAAGGCGGTATGATGAGTCAAAAAGGAATACATTCACTTTTTATAGAAGTAAAATATATTGTTGGTTAATCAGTGATCAATGACATTTGTCAAAGATAAAATGAAGTTTTATTATGTTTTTCATTTCATTATATTAAATCGTGGAAGATCTACCCTATTATTGCATTTTATCTTTACTCTTTTAGCATTTGTAAAATTTATTGTTGATTAAGTAAAAATTATTATTCTTATAGTCCGTATGGATGTTGGGAAGAAGTTCTAAGAGCAAAATGTAATATAAATAGCCCTTTGAAATACGATATGCAATAAAATGTGAAGAGAAATCGGCTTCGTAGGTTGGATAACTCATGAAAAATAGTATTCTAATACATACCTGTTGCGCTCCATGTTTTGGTAATGTGTATAAAGAGTTGCTGCCATCCTTTGATATCATCTCATTTTTTTATAATCCTAATATAGCGCCGGAATTCGAATATAATAAAAGATTGGAGGAGCTTAGGCGTTTTTCTAGGATAAAGGATTTTGAAATATATATTGGTGAGTATGACAATAAAAGATGGACCACCTCCATAAGGGGATATAGATTTCTTGGTGAGAGGTCTGAACGATGCTGGGAATGCTACAGGATCAGACTTGAAGGAACATTTCGTTTTGCCCAAAAAAAACAGATATCCATGGTCGGAACAGTCCTGTCAATAAGTCCACATAAGGATGCTGATGTAATAAACAGGATTGGCAAGGAGTTGGCGCAAAAATATGGAATAGAATTTTTTGAGGCTAATTTTAAAAAGGGGAGTGGATATAAAAAAGCCATGGAGATTTCAAAGAAGTATGGATTTTATAGGCAAAACTATTGTGGGTGTATTTATTCGAAGATGGAGAGGGGTAAGAACTCACTATGGTATCAGAAGTCTATTTGCAATAGGCAAGTATAGGGTGGCCTTTTTCACTATCTATAGGGGATAGATGAGCGATTTAAACAGAGAGCAACGTAGGGCGTCTATACCACGGGACGGGGTTACTCTCGTCATTGCTGGGGCAGGCACAGGAAAGACCAGAATAATAGTTGAAAGGATAAAGAATATAATAGATAGCGGCAGGGCTGAACCTGAGAATATATTAATTTTAACATTTAACAGAAAGGCCGCTGAAGAGATTAAGCATAGGTTAAGAACCTCTCTTGGTGTAGGGGTGATTGATATAACATCCGGCACATTTCACTCCTTCTGTTTGGCTTTTCTTAAAGATAATAACGATATATTTCTGAAATCCTATGGGTTTAGTCAATTCCCATCTATTCTCGATCAAGAGGGTGTTGAATCACTAAAATTTGACCTTTTACAGGACTCCATTGATCAGTTCCTTGGATTGCCTATCAAGGTAGTC
The DNA here is from genome assembly GCA_034190085.1 of Spirochaetota bacterium. Lineage (NCBI taxonomy): Bacteria > Pseudomonadati > Spirochaetota > Spirochaetota bacterium. The sequence goes on along the minus strand of JAXHTS010000012.1, from coordinate 20,503 downwards.
AGCGGATTATTGGAGACAATTGACAAACTTGATCAAAAGACTTTAATCAGACTGAACCATCTAGGCATCATCAGCCGGATCAGGGATGTTAATAATAGAATCAATGACTATAAGAGATCAAGAGATATAATAGATTTTAGAGATATGATGGGATATACAATCGATATCCTATCTAATAATGAAGGTATCAGAAATAACACAATTGATAAATATAAATATATTCTAATTGATGAATTTCAGGATACATCTGAGGATAATTTCAGGTTAATAAAACTCCTAATGCATAATGAAAGGTCTAATCTTTTCCTTGTGGGAGATGACTGGCAGTCGATCTATGGATTCAGGGGATCTAAGGTTGACTATATAATAAAGATGAAGAGGTATTTCTCTTATTCAGAGATTCATAAATTAAGCATCAATTATCGATCAAGAAGAGAGATTGTTGATCTGTCGAATAGATTTATCAAGAATAATAGGCATAGGACAAATAAGAGACTTAGATCCTTCAAGGGGAGGGGTGGGGTTGTAAAAGATTATTATGTTGAGGACTTGAGAGGGGAGCTTGAAATTATACAGAGTATTTTAGTCCCTACTGAGATTGTATCATCAAAGATAGCTATTCTGTACAGAAATAACTGGCAGGGGGGGTATATCAGGGATAATATACAGGAAAATGAATTATTAAAATCAGATAGAGTGGAATTGTTGACCATGCATTCCTCAAAGGGATTGGAATTTGATACGGTTATTATAGCTGGGATATCGGATGATATTATACCTGATGCTTCTTCTGACCTTGAAGAGGAGCGGCGGCTCCTCTATGTTGCGCTGACAAGGGCAAAGGAGAGACTGCATATTATTCATTATAAATCAGCAAGTGGAGATCTCTCTATGTTTGCCAAAGAGTTGGGATTTTCTATATGATTAAGTGATAAATTGTTGTTGCTTTTTAAATGGATGTTTCTAATTTAATCCCTAAGGATCTCATCTTCTATTGTATTGAGAATCATCAATAATTAAAATCATTAATTTTTGATGGATAATGATCCTGATAGATGGATTTTTAATAAATATTTACTACATCGAAATAATCCACGGAATGATTATTTAATATTTAAGAAAGGGGGTATAAAGTATAATGAATTTTCAGTTTAACGAAAAGGAAGAAAAGTTAAGGGCGGAAATTCGAGAGTTTGTGAAAAATGAGTTGCCTCCAGGCTTTAGCGGTGGCGCTTTTGAGGATGAGCATGATGATGATGATTGGGATTTTGCTATGTCAATAGCACAAAAGCTTGCAAAAAAGGGATGGCTTACTATCAATTGGCCCAAGGAATATGGTGGGATGGGAGCTTCTCTTTGGGAGCAGGTGGTCTATGCTGAAGAGGTGGGATATTGGAGGATTCCCGGTACTATGATGGGTGTAAGTGGGGTAGGTTGGGTTGGACCATCCCTGATTATGTTTGGTTCAGAGGAGCAGAAGAAGAAGTACATGCCACTCATTGCAGCAGGCGATCCTGATGGCGTTTGGTGCACAGGTTATAGCGAGCCCGATGCTGGAAGTGATTTTGCAAATATCCGAACTCGTGCAGAGAGAAAGGGGGATGAATATATTATTAACGGGCAGAAGGTGTGGACAAGCGCTGCCCACAGGTCAAGATGGTGTTGGCTTGCTGTAAAAACTGACGCAAATGCCAAAAAAAAGCATCATGGAATTAGTATTATCATTGTTGATATGAAGAGTCCTGGGGTTACTGTTAGGCCTATCATCAATTATGTTGGTTATCATATATTCAATGAAGTATTTTTTGATAATGTAAGAGTGCCTGCGGAGAATCTTGTTGGGCAAGAGAATAGGGGTTGGTATCAATTGATGCAATCGCTAATGTATGAGAGAGGCAGTGTTGCTATTGGGGCATATGGCGCCTGTAAGAGGATATTGGATGAATTAATTCACTTTGCCAGAGAGAAAGACCTGCTGCAAAAACAGCAGGTTCGTCAGAAATTAGCTGATATTACAACTGAGATTGAGTCATTGAAGATGCTCGCATATCAAACAATTTGGGTTATGACACAGGGGAATATTCCGATTACAGAACCTTCCAGAGATAAGGCATTGACCGATATGTTAATGGAAAAGTTATCAATAATTGGAAGTGAGGTCATAGGTGCTTATTCTCAAATAGATCCATTGGATAACAAATCAGCATGGGCTATCAATAGAGCACGAATAGAGAAGAGTTATTGGATGTTTCCAGGAATAGCAATAGCTGCTGGAACTACTGATACTCAGAGAAATATAGTTGGTCAGTTTGGGCTTGAGTTGCCCAAGTCATACTAAAAGGGGGTAATAAAATGGATTATAGTTTTTCAAAAGATCAAGAGATGATAAGAGAGACAGTAAGGAAGTTCTTGGAGAATGAATGTCCTAAAGAGAGGATACGAGAGTTGCGGAGTGATGAGAAGGGATATGATCCGGAAGTGTGGAAAAAGATGGTTGAATTGGGATGGATGGGAATTGTCTTGCCAGAAGAGTATGATGGAACAGGTGGGGAGTATCTTGATTTATTGGTTATATTAGAGGAGATGGGCAGAAATATTCTTCCTGCTCCCTTTTTTTCGACAGTAGCCCTCTGTGCTATGCCAATAGCAGAGTTTGGAACTAAGGAACAAAAGGAGGATATTCTTCCAAAGATAGGAGTAGAGGGTGAGATATGGACTTTCGCTCTGACTGAGACTTTAGCAAATTATGAGGCATCAGATGTTGAGCTTAGCGCTACTGAGCAGGGTGATGAGTATGTGCTTAATGGTACGAAGCTTTTTATCTCCTATGCGCATGTAGCGGATAAGTATCTTGTGGCAGCGCGGACAAGCAAGCAACAAAACCCTGAACAAGGGATAACAATATTCATTGTGGACGCAAAAAGCTCTGGCTTAAATGTAAATATAATGCCAACAGCTGCAAATGATAAACGCTGTGAGGTAATATTTAATAACGTCAAGGTCCCTAAGAGCAATATACTGGGAGAGAAGGACAAAGGATGGGATGTTGTTGAATATATTCTTCAGAATGCAACAGTTCTGAAATGTGCTGAGATGTCAGGTGGAGCTGAGGCTGTGCTTGAGTTGTCAAATCAGTATGCTAAGGAAAGGATTCAGTTTGATAATCCTATTGGTGCATATCAGGCTATACAGCATAGATTAGTAAATATGCTTATTGAAGTGGAGGGATTGAAATATCTTGTTTATGAGGCAGCCAGTCATATAAATGATGGTTCTCCATCAAAGATGCTCAATTCAATGGCTAAGACAAAGGCAAACAAGGCTTATCAGCGAGTTTGTCTTGATGGTGTTTCAATTCATGGAGCTATTGGATTCACTGACGAAATGGATATAGGACTTTATCATGTACGCACAAAGTCCTATGAATTTGATTTAGGTGGATCTGACCTGCATAGAGAAAGGGTTGCAAGTGAATTAGAGAAGTCGGAACTTCAATTCCTGAAAATGTGGGCATAATATTTTTACAGCCGCTTAAAAGTAATATCAGATATCATTCTCTCTCCCTTAGGAGGGAGGGGGAATGATAATGAATTTGAACCTGAAAGTCAATATAATACCACGTAATCCATAACCTCTATAGACATAATTCAACCAAGGGTGGCTTTTCGTAAAATGATATTTCAATTGACTTCTTTTAAATCAATATTAAATCCTTCCTTAAAATAAAATTAACTGAGTGATTATAATAATGAATTTAATATATTAGGTATAAGTTTCAATAGTATTGCTTAGCCTTCGATTTTTCTAAGCATAATAGAGAGGGATAATAATGTCTGTTTTATTTACTGAAGGAAGAATAGGAATATTGAGCATCAGTAACCGGTTTGTGCGCTCAGCAACAGCAGAATGTCTGGCTTCTGATGATGGTCGTATTACAGAAGAGTATCTCCGGGCCTATGAGCGATTAGCAAAAGGTGGGGTGGGTTTAATAATTAGCGGTAATATGTATATAAATGCTATAGGAAAAGCCATACCTAGAATGTTAGTTATAGATAAGGATGAGATGATAGATGATCTCAGCAAGGTTACCCAGATGGTACATCAACATGGGGCGAAAATAGTAGCTCAGTTGAATCATGGAGGTCGTCAGTGTGATTCAAAGGTTTTGGGAATCAAGACTATTGCGCCGTCTCCAGTTCGTTATAGACTTACCTTTGTTAAACCACGTGAGATGAGTGAGAATGAGATAGAGGAAACGATTGAATGTTTTGGTGAAGCTGCTCGTCGGGTTAAGGAAGCAGGATATGATGGTGTGCAGATACATGCTGCCCATGGATATTTGATTAATCAGTTCCTTTCTGGTTATACTAACAGGCGTAGTGATAGATGGGGTGGATCGCTTGAGAATCGTATGCGATTTCTAATTGCTGTTTATCATCGGATTCGATCGAAGGTTGGCACAGACTATCCAATCTTAATAAAACTGAATGCTGATGATTTTACTAAAGGTGGGGTAACACTGGTACAGTGTATTGGTATTTGCATGAAACTCGATGAGATTGGTATAAATGCGATTGAGGTAAGTGGCGGGATAGCTGAAAGGGGATTGCATATTATAAGGGGTGATTTGCCCATTGATATTGCCCTTCGTGATCGTAACATTATTGAACGCATCCTGATTCACTTATTGAAGGGATCAATACGTAAAGAATCGAGTTTTGAGGAGTCTTACTTTTTAACCTATGCTGCTGAAATCAAAAAGCATGTTGATGTGCCTGTTATTGCAGTGGGTGGGATGCGGCACCGCGAAACAATGGAGAGGGCTTTAAGGGATGGACAAGCGGATTATATTTCAATGTGCAGGCCATTTATTCGTCAGCCGAATCTTGTCAATTTATTGAAAAAGGATGATGGATATAGCATATCCTGTACAAATTGTAATCGTTGTACATTAGAGATCGCTTCTCATTATAATCCAATGAAATGCTATAATTCAAAATCATTTTCCTAGATGGGCTCCCAATACTTTTATATTATATCTTTTTATGGTGGAGATATACATTCATTATCACATGATGAGTGTCATATTGATCCTTTGTGACCTTGTGATATGAAAAATATAGTTTAAGGAGTAGCTAATGGATAATGAAGTAAAAGAGGGTATGCCGGATTTTCTAGATGTACTTGGATTAAATGAAGAACCTATGGGCGTATTCTACACAGATGTTCGTCCCATTGATGGTTTCTCTCCAGAGCCAGGAGACCTGCCCACGAAAGAAAAGGAAGATCGAAACGAGATTGACTGGATGGAAGTTTTTAGAAATTTTTCCTGTATTATCGCTAAAATATGGAAGGCCCGGAAGAGGAATACTGCTGCATGGTTTGATTGGGAGAGATTCGGATGTGCGGGAGGGGCTTTCTTCCTAGGCTATATGAAACCCCAAACTGAGACTGCAATTCATTTTGTTTCATCCGGAATTCCAGGTGTTATTGGTGGGGAGCTGTATGTATCATCACCAGATGAACTGCGTCGAATATTCGATTATATCGATCCTATACAAGCATCAGCAAGGTATTGTGTATTTAAACCCTTGAGCATGTTTGAATCCAATGAAACACCTGAACTTATCATCTTCTTTTGTCGTCCGGAAGTATTGGGAGGTCTTCATCAATTAGCGAGCTTTGTTACAAATGATCCAGAGGTTGTCCAGTCACCATGGGGCGCAGGATGTGCTAATCTGATCACATGGCCATTACGATATTTGTCCAATGGTCAGAACAAAGCAGTACTTGGTGGTTGGGATCCCTCTGCTAGAAGGTATTTTAAAACAGATGAGTTAACCCTAACAATACCCTATGAGATGCTAAATATGATGTTACAAAATTGGAAGACCTCTTTTCTAACAACTCATACCTGGCAGACAGTTAGGAAAAAGATAGCGCGTAGTAAACGGGTATGGAAGGAGGAATAGGAGAAGGATATATTAATATCAAGATATGTAAGAGATATAAAAAAACGAATAAGTCCAAAATTTCGAGTATAAAATTCCATACCTGCAGGAATCATAAAAGGGGATTTGGCAGTATTGTCGTAGTTAAAATAGAACAGCTTTTTGCTTGGTTTAAAATTTCATAGGCTTGTTATTCGCTATGAATATTATGTTCAAAATTACCATGGTATGGTATTAATTAGTTGCATAATTAACTTTCTCAGAGCATTTTTGAGATAGGTTCTAATTGACATGCTATGAAGTTGATGGTCTTCATGAAAAGTCCTCCTCATTTGAACCATCTCGCGATTATTTGCTTATCATCCCGATTAAAGCCACGCCAATAGCTCCGGTTACTTGGGCATATTTAGACACCTCAATGGATTCACCAATTTTATTCTCAACCGCTTTCACAAGACCCTTATTCTTTGCCACACCTCCGGTCATCATTATAGGGGCTTTCAAACCAATACGATTCGCCATAGAAGCAATCCTTGCTGCAACTGATTCGTGTATTCCCGCTATTATATCCTCTCTTTGTGCACCCTTTGAGAGGAATGATATCACCTCTGATTCCGCAAAAACCGTACAAATGTTGCTAATTGCTGCGGGATTATCTGCTAGGATGGATAGATCGCAAAAGTCTTTAAGGTCTACCTCAAGCGCTCTTGCTATCACTTCCAGGAATCTACCGGAGCCGGCAGCGCATTTATCATTCATGACAAAGTCCTTTACACTACCTCTGGCATCTATAATCATTGCCTTAGAGTCCTGTCCTCCGATATCAATTATTGTACGAATTTTTGGATTAAGATAATGCGCTCCCGTTGCATGACAGGTTATCTCGGTTACAACTCTTTCTGAAAATGTCACACTATTTCTACCGTAACCAGTTGCCACAACACATTCTATTGACGAAGATTGAAATTCCAGTTCGGATAGAATCCCTTCGCACACATTTTCTCCTGCCTTTTGGGCGTTGTATCCTGTCATAATAACCTTTGTGGAGAGAATCTCTCCATCTCTAATAACTGCTGCCTTGGTAGTTATAGAACCAACATCTATGCCTACTGTAATCATTTTCATATCCCTAATTTGAAACTCTTCTGTATATAATGAGTTTCGAGTTGCCTGTTATACTTTAAACCCATTGCTAACTTAATCACTATGGCTTTTGAGCATTTCAATAAACGTAGAGAGTTTGTTCAAAGTCTGTTCCGGAAAGTAATTCCGTTCATCCGACATGTCGCCATCAAGGTTCAAGAGTGGGACGCTCTTATTTTTGAGGGCATCACTAATAAGACGCAATGAGCCATTTTCATGATAGCAGGCCGGAGTTGTGAAATGGATTGCGCCATCTACTATATACTCCTCTGCAAGACGTATGATATTTTCGACCCTTCTTTCAGCCCTTCCCACATGAGGATTCTGAAGCGATTTAAACGCGAGCGCTTCAAATGGATTGCTCTCATCAATCTCAGACCACCAGACCATGGTCGCTTCTGCTGTTGGCACACTTACATGGTTCTCTTTCAGGGTTGTGAATATATTAGTGGTTTGAGCCGGCACCCAGGGAAACCAGAGAACTCTATGGCTTTCCGAAAACAACTTCCCATTGTCGATCCTATCCCTCATTTCCCGAATGAGCATTTGATTGATTTCATCCCTGATGGGAGATCCTTGAAATATGGATCCACCAAGTCCCACCATACAAGCCAGATATCCATCCCAGGGACAGGGTTTTGTCTTCATAAGCTCATTAACATCCTGTGAGGATGACCTTGCGCGATTTGACCAACGGATAGCTTCCTTCAACCTATCCATATCTAACTTTTTACTGGTTATATTCTCCAGCATAGATGCTATCTCCTTCAATTGCGAAGTAACGTATTTTATTGAGGATGGACTGATTTCGTTCGGCACGTCAAATAGTATGCTTCCCTTACCATGATGCTTCGCTACTACCTCATTCCTTTTTGCTTTTCCGTGGCAATAATAGCTTGATGTAATATAAAGATCTCCTTTCGGAAGCATGTCTTGATACATGCAGCCGATTATCACTCTATCAAAGGAACATATGTTTCTGGAATAACCCACATTTTCCGACTTGACCATAATTGATGAACCTTCCCCCTGCATTACAATTGGAAGGTTGTTGCAGGCCATTTCAAAATCAAAGGGAACCACATCAAAGGCCCACAGAAGCTCCATGGGGAATGCATATGCTGATACATAGACAACTCGTCTGTCTTTATCAAATGCGCTCAGGAATGTAGAGAACATCTCTTTGGCAAAATAATCAAAACCACGAGGTCTTTCCTTTAACCTCTGTTCCAGGTTTGTAATCATATTTTGAAAACTGGTTTCCATTTTTTTTTACTCCTCCTGCCTTAATAGACCTTTTAAAATCGTTGGGCTGAATTAATCTCTAATCATCTCCACGAATGCTTCCACTCTTGTCCTTATTCGGCCTGTGTCAGATATGATATAATCATTCTCAAGCTCCAGAAGCGGTAGCTGGCTATTCTTCGAAAATCTTTCAATCTCTGGAGCCTCATATTGACCGTAATCACAGAACTTGATATAGCTATATATAATTCCATCAATTGAATAATCCTGACAAAGTTTTTTTAGACGCTCTGTTCTTGTGTCAAAACCCGGCATCCTGTAACATGGTGGTTTGAGCAAATATCTCCGCGCCAGGCTTTTAATCGGATCACGATCTTTTTCAACAAGATCTGAGTAATGCTTCAGGCCATAACACGTATCAAATGCAACGACAGATGCCCCCGCATCTTCTATCAGGTTAAAAAGAGTTAGTTTGCCACCCTCGTTTCCTAAAACCAGTATCCGTGTAAGCTTATCCTCTGGATTACTTGAGTTAATTGATTGTTCTATAAATTCTCTCAGTTTTATTGTTCCTTCTTCCTTCAGCCCAGTTGTCTCGTCCAGGCATAGGGCCATGAGTTTGCTCCCTTTATGAGGCGACGGAACCTCTTTCTGCTTTTCGAATATCTCCATAATCGTTTCCTTGTGGTCATTCATTATAGATATGGCTTTATCCAATTTGTCGTTGGAAATATTGACCGCAAAGACCTCCTCCAACCTCCCTTTCAGATCAAGAAGCTGGTCTGAAAGGTATTCTATTCCATTCCCATCTCGATTCTTCGGAATCTCTAACATGTATGAGAAGGGTGTCTCAACGTATTGTGTCCACAGGTCATACAGCCGTCGCATCCCATCGCATGAGTTAGCGAAGATGATTCCCTCTAAGTTACTAAATTTTCCCCTGAGACCGGTATCCAGAATATGTTTAATGTATGGGCAGAAATTTGAAAACAGATATGAATCCGCCTCCTTAATTGTTTCAACCTGCCCCTGTAGACGCACGGGTTCCAGACCCGCTGCGATTATTAGCTCTTCAGGGACGTATGAGCAGAACCAGCCAATCTGGGGTTTAGCATTTTCTTTGTCTATGTTCATGATTACTCTCTCCTTAGTTTTATCCTTGTGCATGACAACACTACTACTTAATCATCTAACATACAGATGCTTTGCAGATTTTTTGCTTTTGATCGAATGAAAGATTAGCTTGTTTTGTATTCATAACCTGCAAGCCTCCATGTTATTACTTTTCTATTTGATCAAGTGCTCTCATGCTCGTCTTCTGCAACCGGATTAAATTCTTTTCCAAATGGCTTAATTAGAAGTATTAAAGCTGGAGTTACAAAGAAATCTGCCAACAAGGCGAGGAAAATACACATTGATGTTAACATGCCAAAATATTTAGTATTATCGATTTGGGAAAACGATAAAATAATAAAGCCACTAACTAGGATGATTGTAGTTAGAGTAATAGCATGTCCCACATCTTTTATTGCAATATCCAGTGCCTTTTCATAATTCCCTAATCGATCAAATTCCATTTTATAACGTGAAATGAGGTGTATTGTGTCATCGACTGAAATGCTAATTGCTATACTGGCAAGGAATGACCTACCATAATCAAGCCAAATCCCGGCTATACCCATAAAACCAAGGGTAATTAGAATTGGGAATATATTTGGAATCAATGAGATAAATCCTACCTTTACAGATAGGAAAATAAATATCATCAGTACTGAGATAATAGCAAAGGCAATCATAAAAGAATTCCTCGCTGTATTTCCAATATAGCGCATTGTCTCGAGTTGTAAAAAAGAACCTCCAGTAACATTGTAGCTGTAACTTGACGGTTTAACTGATTCAATAAATTCCACTAAATCATCATAAAAACTTTTAGCATTTGTTGACTCAGTAGCTTTCACATAAATAGTAAGTCTGGCTGTAGCAATATCTGCGGATACAAGTTTTTCTAATTCTTCACCTCCGGAAATCTCATAGAGCAATATGTACTGAGAAACCTCATCATCTGAAGAGGGAATCTTGTAAAATGTCTTATCATTATTATGCAAAGCTCGATTGACATCTTTTATAATATCCACTACAGAAGTGGTCTTCTTTACAAGATGTTTCTTTGAATCTGCAAAGTTCTGGATCTTTTCCAGCGTTTGAATAAATTCATACGTTTTTACTCCTTCCTTTTTGTTGGAGTGGAGTAGAATTTCAAAATTATCTGATCCACCCATGATTTTATCTATAAATTTATAGTCCCGAACCACTTTCATATTATCACCCAATAATTCTAACCATGATGAGTTGACCTGAAGTTTAGTTATACCATAGATAGCAATTATACTAATAATAGCAGAGACTATTAAGACTATTACGAAATTTTTCTTGTTAATATGTGCTATATACATCAATATTCGATCTAGATATCCATGACTCGAAGTATTTGTAATTCTTTGTATTTTCTTTTCAGATCTTTCTCCGAAAAATGAAATAATCACCAACAAAATTGTAAAAGACATTATAAACGCAGCTATAACACCGACGAAAATAAACCAACCATAATCACGAATGGCACGGATGGGAGATGTCGTTATAGAAAAAAAGCCTACGGCAGTCGTGAGGGAGGTAAATAGACATGGAAACCATAACATTCTTATTGAATTAAGGATGGAAGTTCGATTGTCATATCCAGCTATTAGATTATTTCTATATTCACTCATTATATGAACAGAGTCTGCAACTCCAACTGCAAGCAAAAGAGGTATAACCATACCAAATAGTACTGTTATTGGGAAATCATTTAGTCCCATAAAACCTAAAACTATACATAATGCTGAAGCTATAACCAATACAGGTCCAATGATAGCCTTCACCTGACGAAAAAGTACAAACAACAGAATAACAATTACAGCAAAAGAAAGCATTGTGGTAGCAGGTCTCTCTTCTCTCATGACTCTATGAAATTCATAATTGATAATAGGAGACCCGACAGGCCAGAATTCAAAATCATCATAATCCGGTTTAGATAGTATACTACTCAATTCCCTTCCGATTTTTACATGGTATGCAGGATCATCCTCAGGTTTATCTTCAAATTCACAAAGAATAGCTGCAAAATCCGCGTTACTTGTGACATATGCATTGACATATAATGGCTTATCGAGAAGTTTTTGTTTGAGCAAATCTGCTTCTTTTTGGCTGGATGGAAAATCTTCCATTAAATCATAAACCTTAATATCTCCAACATTGTTGCCTTCTATAAACTCAATATTGGTAACTGCATTAACCCTTTCAACATATGGTACTTTCTCAATATCCTCAATTAGTCTTTTAATTTTACTCAACTCCCCTAAATCAAATATCCCATGCTTGGCTCTATATATTATATATATAAACTCGTCATTACCATATTCTTCCTGAAATTTCTCGTAATAGACAAATGATAGATCATCAGCTTGAAAATATGCTTTTAAAGATGTGTCTATCCGTAAATTAAATGATAATACAACTGACCCTATCACCATTATAAGACAAATTATAATAACTATTAAGCGATGATCAATTACCCATTCAGAGAATATAATAAATCTCTCATTAAATAGCTCTATATACTTAGCTTTTTTACTCATGATCTTACCTTCGTCTTCTCTATATATATATTGAGTATACAAGAGTTACATGGATAACCCAATATCTATATATGCTTATTTCACCATTTAAATTTCACAAAGGTTTCACAAGATCCATTGCAGTTGTTCGTATTCTTCTCCGCTATCACTTCTCCATCAATACCCAGGCCTTCAAGCCATCCCTGAGCTTTTATTTTACCCGCACATTGATGAATGTCCTTAGTTCCTGCTTCACTCGTCATTTTATGAACATGACATTCATAGAAGTAGGATCTGAAAGTATTTTGATCGACGATTTCAAACTCATACTTCTGCATATCAGGTACAGTGATATCGAATAGAAGGTCCATAATTGCTTTAAAATCCTCAATATTCTTGATTTCTCCACATCCAGTCTCCTCCTTCAATAGCTTCATTTCTGTTTTCCCAATGGATTTGGCTACTGCCAGATTTACTTTTGTGGCACCGTTAAAATCATATTCGACCATAGATTTTAGAAACCATCTCCCATCCAATAGTACCAACAAGTTCTTAAGAATTTTTTCTCTCTGTTCAGTTGTAAGGCTTACTTGTTTTGTGCACATAATTAACAAACCTCCTCTTTTATTCTCGCTGGGATCAATTCCCAAATTTATGAAAAGCATTTCAATATTGATAATATACAAATCACCAATCGATTTCTAATCGATTCCTAATCGATTTTAGGGGAAAATAAAAAAAAGTATGACAGGTTAATAAAAAAATGCAAAAAAGTTAGGATTGATCAGAATTTTATGTGAAGGATATTTATTATCTCTTTGGGCAATAAGGGGAAAAATATTAATAGATGTGCTGGTAAATATGAGTAGAGTAACCTTCTCTCCTTCTGGCAAATCAAGGATTTCGAGTATCTATTCATTATATTGTCAGTAGTACTGAATTAGTGAAAAATAGATAGACAGCAAATCTATTATTACTTATAATACGCCTTGAATAATAGGCCATATTTTTAGATAATATTGAATAAATGGTGAATCATATGTTAAATAAGGTTGTAAAGATACTCTTAGCGGTTACTTGTATATTAAATATATTTATCTCCTTTGATTATGCAATAGCAAAAGATATCCCTTTTACACTTGAGGATAGAGATAGGTTAATTAAAATAGAAACAACCTTAAAAGAATTTAAAGAATCTGTTGATAAGCGCTTTGAGTCTGTTGATAAACGTTTCGAGTCTATTGATAAGCGTTTTAATGAGTTGATAAATATTTTTATTGGAATGGTTGCTGCCTTTGCAGGGATTGTTGCAGTTACTATTGGTTTTGCCATCTGGGACAGAAGAACAACACTCTCGCCTATAAAGAATGAGAATTCAAGAATTAGGGAAAGAGAAGAGATGCTGGAAAGAGTTCTAAAAGAATATGCAAAAGATAATACAAAGATGAGAACTATTTTACAAAAAGTCGGTTTATTATAAATACCCATTTTTGCTATATCTGGTATAATCACACGCTCATTGAAAAGTATTCCAGTCCCTTTGCAATGAAGTTATATGCAAAAAGCTCTTGCCAAATTTAAGAATACTCGCCTTCCGTGACTCCTTGAAAATAAATAAAAGGCGAAAACTTTCATAACACAATGGAGTAAGGAATAAGAATATATGGCCATAACTAATCAAATATTTATTAAGCGATATAAAGACCTGTCTCTGCTACCCTGTGGTCCATTGCTCGAAAGCTTAAAGCGGGTGGCCCATTTTAAGATGGATAATGATATTTCACAGTTATTCCCGTACATCAACGCAATTATTGAAGATGCTGAATATTATGAAAAACCTATATATATAAGATTTATATTTAATGAACGTCTATGCGCTCTCTATCCGGATAACGTTGCAATCAGCTCTTTTGAGAACCGAGAACAGGCTCACCAATTTATTAAGCGTCTGATTGATTTTCTTAATGAGCTTTATTCAATGAGGAGTTCTATCAAGCCGGACTATAAAAGGAAGAGATATATTCCTATTCTTGATATCTTCAGGTTGCTTCCGGGAACAAATTGTAAGGAATGTGGATTCCTAACGTGCATTGCATTTGCCGCTGCCCTGAGTAAAGGAGAAGTCGATCATGATAGATGCCAAGCACTAAGTAACCCAATAACAGAGACAGCTCTGTATCCTCTTTTTGATAATGATGGTAATTTGATCTCAACAATTGCCATTGATATTGATACCAATAAAAGAAAGGATATGCTTAAGAAGCGGAAAGAATATATCGAAAGCCTGGAGGGAAAGGTTTTAAGAATTACTGAAAAAATAAGAAATAAAAACAATAAAGCTCAAATTAACCTGACCGCACGGGAGGTTGAGGTGCTTCGCCTCGTGGCTGAAGGATTTACAAATACCGAAATCTCTACCCTCTTATCAATTAGCCCGCATACCGTAAAGAGCCATGTGCTCCATATATTCAACAAGACTGGCGTGAATGATCGAACCCAGGCATCTGTCTGGGCGATCCGTCATGAAATCTTCTGATTTTATCTGATTATCTAAAAAAATCATAAAAAAATATGTCGTATCCCCCAAATGGGTGATTTCAAGTTTCTGTCTATAGTATATATTTATATTACATTGTGAATGCAATATAAATAATAAGGAAGAGGTTTTCAAATGATTAAAGATTATACAAATTTTTCGATGGAAGCTCCAGGATGCCATCCCGGAACTTCAGTATTTCGCGCTCATTTTAAACTGGATACTGATGTTAGTTCACTTTTCCCTTACATCAATGCAGTGGCTGAAAAAGCGAAATATTATAAAAGCCCACACTATATTCAATTTTTATTAAAAGGTATAGATTGTGCGTTATATGCAGATGAAGTGATCGCAAGAGTTTTTGAAAATCGAGAGCAAGCTCTTGTCTTTTTCGATCATATAAAGGGCTTTATAAATGATATTGAATCAAATAAGGAATCGATCACACCTAATTATAAAAAACAAGAATATATTCCTGTACTGGAAATCCTAAAGTGTCTCCCTAAATCGAATTGTAAAGAATGCGGATTTCCCACATGCATGGCATTTGCAGATGCTGTCAGCAAAGGGGATGCAGCTTATGAAAGATGCCCAAAATACGAAAGGAAGGAATAACAGATGAAAGCAATTGTTATATACTGGTCTAATAGTGGAAATACTGAAAAGGTAGCAAAGTCAATAAAAGAAGGGCTTGATGATGCAGGGGCGAATGTTGAACTGATGAAATCGGATGAAGCCGATGGAATCGATTTTTTGGATTATGATTTGGTCTGTGTCGGTAGTCCTTCATACCAATGGTTGCCTCCCAAACCAATGCAATCATTTTTGAATAACAAATTTAGTGAGTATCATAAATTGGGGCGCATACAATTAGCAGCTCCGGAAATGCCTAGAAAGTATGCTCTGATCTTTTGTACATATTCTGGCCCGCATACAGGAATAAACGAAGCAATTCCTGTTGGTAAATATGTAGGTCAGTTTTTCGATCATCTGGGTTTTAAAATTCTGGATGAATGGTATATTTTAAGCGAGTTTCATGGCTCAGTAGAAATGAGTACCAAAGGTAGGATGGGTGATATCAGAGGTAAACCCAATGAAGTAGATTTAGACAAAATAAAACAGAATATAGCTAACCTTGTTAGAGGGATATAGATATTTCATTTCTCATTTTACTATTTTATTTAAGGATAAAAAATGAAAAATAAAGTGAATAGTATCACTAATATCATTAGCTGTAATATTCAACAATATAATTATATTATTATTCTTTTAATAGCAATGCTAACAACTTTTCTATCCTATTATTTCACAAAACAGGAACAAAACAATAATTATGATGTTTTTTTTGAGAATGATGATCCAGCTATCCAGCTATATCAGAAATTTAAAAAAACTTATGGAAATGGAGACTTGGTAGCAATTGTTTTTAAAGAGGATAATATCTTCACCAAAGATAATATAAAAATAATTAGAAAAATAACAAATGCTATAAAAAATATCGATGGTGTACAGACTATTAATAAAATACCTACGAAAGATTGGAATGTTTTCAGTAAACAAGTATGGTGTAATTATGGGTATTCAGATTATCTTGTATCAAAACGATATATTCGGCTTCAGGATAATGCTGACGAAGCTGGTCTAAATTGGTAGTGAGTTTTTCGGCAAATCCAATATGATGTAAACGCTGCGTCGCTTCGCTCCTTGGCCTTCGGCACATTTGCCTCCGTTTCACTACGGCAAATGTCGTTTACATCGAGCCCGGTGAAGAGAATTAGAAGAATTGGCCGAGAATTTCCGTGAAAGGCATTCATTGATTGTGTAGTATCATAATTTGATGTCGTGATACTATAAATTCATTTAGCTTATATTCATAATACCAATTCTCGATACAATTCAACAGTCTCATCACTTAACGAATAATCAAGTTCCTTCTTTATATTCTCTTTACATCTCTCAAAGGTCTTATTAACCATGGCTGTATTGCCGGTGAGTGAATAAAAATTCATCAACTGTTGATATATATTTTCTTCGCAATTGTCAACATCCAGATACTTATTGGCATATTCGATACATTTTGTATAGTCCCTTTTTTCATTATAGTATCCAATGATTTTCTCTAATAATCTCATATATTTCTCTCTCAGGCTATCCCTCTCGTTCATGCTCCACTCAACAAAGAGGTCTTCTTCTAAAAAATTTCCCTGATACAGAGCCTCGGCCTTCATGTAATGTAATATCGACTGTTCCGTATTTTTCTCCTCCTTTACGGCCATTCTTAATTCACTTCTGAATTCATCAACATCAACCCACCCCTCCTCTCCAGGATTGAGCTGATATGAGTCCTCCTCCCTCATGATATATGAGGACAAAGCTCCTCTAGTGATTTCCGGTTCTATGGTTTTTCGGAGTGAATAAAGCGCATCATGGAGCCGCTTGCGCGACTTTGCAGGATCTTCCTCAGGCCATAGCAACTCCATCAATATCTCCCTCGATATAAAGCCCCGGGAGCGGGAGAAGAGGAGATACTTAAAAAGCATCTTTGCTTTTTTACTCTTCCACCTCTCCGGGGGTATCTCTTCCTCTCCCCTGAACACACGGAATTTCCCCAGACTGAAGACCGTAATCGAAGGAGGTGGCGCACTTTTAATATATTCAGAGATGTCTGAGGTTGCTTTCTTTATTAGCGGGTTTGTGTTATTTTGCAATAAGGCTAATTCCTTTAGAGCATGATAACTAATCTTTGAAAATATCCCTTCTATATAATCTTTCATTTTCCCAGCAGCATAAATCTCAATAAGCAGAGGGATTATCCAGTGTTTTTCAGAAACGATCCATGCTTCGTATTGATTAGCCTTGCTGAGCTGGAGACCTGCCTGTAATTTATTCAGGGCATGTCCCTTCTCTTTCTGTTCCCAATAAAACCGAGCCCAGGAGAAATATATCATACTGAGGCCAAACTTTGAATTCTTCAGAAGTTTTTCGGCTTCATTCATCAGGGGCCGGGCATCTCTATAAAGCCTTTTTTCAAGTAATAACCTGACTAAACTCCATTTCAGCAATCCCTCGATTAACGGCAATGTCAGACCCTTTATTGCCTTTAAACCTGACCTGGCGCACTCCTCTGCTGCTAAGGGATTCCCGGACTTTACATAGGCATAGCAAAGTGCGTAATAGGTATGTGCCTGGCCTCTCCGTTCCCCCATATCCTGAAAAATTTTCAAACTCTCATTGCCATACTTTATCGCATCTGATATCTTTCCCATTGCCGCTGCGTTTAGACATGAAACCATCAGAAGATTGGCATAATTAATATTTTTCAACTCCCTCTCTTTAACCAGCTCTACACCTCTCGTTGCATTCTCCATGCCTTCTGAAAAAAGACCCAGATAGAAACATGAATGTGAAATCAACAAATAATCTAAAGCAAGGAAGTTATAGGTCTGCATATTTTTATATATCTCTTTAGCCTGTTCTCCCAACTTTCGCGCTCTCATAAAATCACCGGAACGGAGAAACATACAACCCTGATTGAAATAGATCCATGCATTTAACTCCTTATTGTTTAATCCATTTAATATAAGCCCATGCCTTTTCCGAGTATTTATTTGCAACAGTCATCTTCCCTAAAAAAAATGAAATATGTATTAAATATCCTAAAATATCAATATATAGGTGAGGAATATTTTTAACATGCTCGAGCAATTCTTTGAGGTTCTTTTCTGAGCTTTTAAAATCACCATTAAGATAATAATTGTATCCCAGGGCCTTCAGGCACATGCCAATATCCTTTGGAGGCTCATGTTTCCGAAAAACTTTGAGAGCAACTTTATAAGCCTGTATTGCTCTATCTGTCTTATAATAATATTCCAGTACCCGGGTTTGAGTTAATTTAATCTAGGGTTCATTTTTTAGAAAGCTATCTGGTATTCTTTCAATGTATGAATTGATCAGTTGCAAACGGCCTTCTTTAATAAGCTCTTCACTACCCATCATACTCAGCAACTTACATGCCTCTTCTATATGTTCCCCTTTATGCAATGTCGAAGAGCCTTCTCGTATTCTCCCTGCTTTTCCCAGAGTACTGCTGCATTTTTATGGAGCTTTAGGACCTCCTCTCGTATAAGTTCATTATGAAGTCGCCTGTGCAGAAAGTCCTGAAATAGATGATGACAGTAATACCAAACTCTGTCTTCATCAAAGGGGAGGGTGAAGAGATGATCCTCTTCAATATATTTTAGAATATCCTCTAAATTGCTTATTCCCAGAAGTTGATTACAAAAAACTGCATTGATACAGGATAGGATTGAGGTTTTAATCATAAAATTCTTTATTTCATTCGAGTGCATTTTATAAACATTTTCTTCCAGATAGTCCGATATTATCCGTTGCGATCCTTTGAGTTTATATAATAATTCATCAATCTCCTTCGGATTTTTCCATTTTAAAGAATGATAAAAAAGGATTAAGCCTGAGACCCAACCATCTGTCTTCTGGTTAAGTATCTTCAGGCTTTCTTCATGTAAAGGGATATCAAACAACTGCAAATAGAACTGTTGGACTTTTGGGAGTGTAAAGCTAAGATCAGCTTCTCTGATATCGAGCACCTCTCTTCTTGCTCTGAATTTAGAGAGAGATAAACCCGGGTCGCTACGGCTGATAATAACAAGATGAACCTCGAGAGGTTGATTCTCAAGAAAAAATTCTAAGGATTCATTTATCTCCTGACTATCCTTTATAAGGTGATAATCATCAAGTACAATAATAAGGTTTTTTCTTAGGACCTTCTCTATCTCGCTAAAAAAAACCGTAAGGATTGCCTCACGTTCTCTATTCAAAATTTAAGAATCTTCTATTTTTTGATGTGTTTCAATCCCAAATTCGGGAAAATACTTCCCTATTCCGGCAATCAAATAACTAAGAAAGGTTATAAAATTTTTATCTGATTTATCGAGCCGATACCATACTGTATTAACTTTGGAATACATGCAAGCTTGAGCTATCAATGTAGTCTTGCCAAAACCCGCTCCTGCAACTACATTAGTAATTTTCTTATTCGGGATTTCATCAAGCAGGGGACGCAATCTCTCTCTCTCATTATTGCGTTAGATGGCAGTAGTGGGGTAAGTTTTGATTTTAATATCTGAGTTTGTTGATTCATATTATCTTCTCGCCGGTCAGTCCGAGGTTAATCTGTAGTGTATGAATATATCGAATTATTAAATTATATCGTTTGGCATTCCGGCCGGAGTGCCGGAATCTTCTGGTTTTCAGAAGGTTATAGAATCTTTCATTCGCAGAGCCTACCCCCACTGAATACAGTGGAATGACATCAGAAATGATATTTTCGATAATTTAAGACATCACCGGTTGATAAGATCCCTTTCTGTGAAAAAATACGATGATATTGTGATTTGTTTGATATGAATAATAATCAATAAGGTCAATGGAATTTATATGATTTTTAGTAGTTTTAAAATTTTTTTTGAAATACAAAAGGAAAGAGAAGAAAATGTAACAAAAATTTGATAAGAGTCATGATATCTCAATACAGCAGCCAATTCTAAGAAGGAGCAATAAATCGTTGAAACAGTAAGCTCATTTTTTCTCATCAAAACATAACTCACTCTTTTTTTGGTAAGCTTAATCCTTAATCAACAAATTTTTAGTTCCTACGATCCCTTCTGGGAGGAGATTTTTCATAATCATTTAACTCTATAAATACAAAAAAATGGAACCTTTCTGCAATAAACAGGTTCTAATTTACAATATTTACAATAGTAAATCAGACAAAATAATTTGTATCTATCTAAAAAAAGCTACTCAATTGGTTTGAGCTTTAGTATATAATGGAATATATGCTGACTAAGAGAATTACACCCATACTAGAAATAATAATAATCCTGATGCTAATCTCCTCATGTGCGGTTTTCAGCCCAAAGGAGAGGACTGAGAGCTTCCTCAATCTTCCTGAT
>JAXHTS010000011.1 GCA_034190085.1 Spirochaetota bacterium | reverse complement strand
CGAGCATCGGCGGAAAGATACTGTCCGATCATAACAATAATAAATACCTGCATATGGCTCAAGTTATAGCATTAACGCATCATGAAAGATGGGATGGCTCTGGATATCTACAGGGATTGCAAAATAGAGAGATCCCTCTTTCAGGTCGTATCGTTGGATTATGTGATGTATTTGATGCCTTAGTCTCTGATCGCCCCTATAAGGAGGCATGGCTGATAGAAGATGCAATTGCTGAGATTGAAAGTAGAAGTGGGACGCATTTTGATCCCTACCTCGTTGAACTTTTTCATAAAATAATTGATGAAATACTTGAGATAAGGGATAGGTTCTGTGATTCAAGTTCAAGTTTAAAATATATATCTTAACACTTCCTTATATCATGCTAGTTATCTTATAAAATTTTATTAAGATTACAGAGTTATAAAGTATTATAGTGTGATTTGTATCGCTTCTTCACTAATTCAAGGTGAATTATATCAATTCCCCCTAGTAAGTATTTTTACTCCATACAAAAGGAAAATTGTAAATAAATCATTTTCTGCCTCATGATTGAAGTTATTGGTTCTCTTTGAATAATACGCATGAGATCAGATTTTTTATTATTTATACAAGATGACTTGCCCATGAATAAAGGCTTGACACAAGATAATAGATTCTGATAGCTATGATCCCACATAGATAGATATCTGGATCGATATATATGATTAGAGAGAAGATTTCAGAAAAAATAAGTTTAATCGATTGTAATCATATCTTTCCTATGTATGCGGCTGCTTATCTTTTAATTGAGGGGAAGAGATGTGTCTTTGTTGAGACTAATACTCAATTTGCTGTTCCCAGGTTTATTTCTGAGCTCAAAGAATATGGCCTAGGGCCTGAGAACGTGGAGTATATAATTGTTACTCATGTTCATCTGGATCACGCAGGCGGAACATCTGCGCTGGTTAATTTATGCCCAAACGCAGTTGTACTCGCTCAACAAAGGGCTGCACGACATATTATAGATCCTACCAGACTTATAGATGCGGTAAAGGCATTATTTGGCGAGGAAGAGTTTATAAGGATCTATGGCGAGATAGGACCTGTTGAGGAGGAGCGTGTCCGTGTAGTAAGAGATGGCGAAATTATAGAATTTGGCAATAGAGAGCTTAAATTTATCTATACACTCGGACATGCAAAACACCATATGTGTATTTATGATTCAGGCACTAATGGAATATTTACTGGTGATTCCTTTGGTCTGGCTTTCCCAATTTTGCAGTCAGGAAACAGGCCTTTTATATTTCCTTCAACGTCACCAACAGACTTTGATCCCAATGAAGCATGTGATAGCATCAATAAAATCTATAATACAGGTGCAAGAACAGCTTTTTTAACACATTATGGTCCTTTTGAACATGTAAAAGAAGGCTCTGAGATGATGATAGAATCTATCCATAAAATGGAGAATATTCTAAATGATGCGCTAAATTCAGATATGGATCAAGTGAGTTTGGAAAGATTCTGTATGGAGAGGATGATAGATTTCTTTAAAGATGAAATGGAAAGCAGAGATTTGCCCTTTTCATACGAAAACCAGAAATTTCTTCAAACTGATATTGAGCTCAATGCGCAGGGGATAGCCTTTGCTGTCCAAAGATTAAGAGGGATAAATTCATAGGAATAGAGTAAGTATAAGAATGTAGGACTAAGGGTAGGCTTATGAGAATCTACAAGGTTGCGGTTATTGGTGGTGATGGTACTGGTCCGGAGGTTATTCGTGAAGGTGTAAAGGTTTTGAAAGCTGTAGCGGATCGTGAAAACTTTCGATTTGAATTTACTGATTATAATTTTGGTGGAGAGCGTTATCTTCGTACGGGTGAAGTGCTTCCTGATTCTGCTATTGACGAGATGAGACAATTCGATGCAATTTATCTGGGTGCGATTGGTCATCCTGATGTAAAATCTGGTGTGCTTGAAAAGGGAATTCTCCTTCGACTCCGATTTGAGCTTGATCAGTATATTAACCTTAGACCGGTGAGGCTTTATGAAAACGTTCCAACACCGATAAAAGATAAGGGACCTGATGAGATTGACTATGTTGTTGTCCGTGAAAATACGGGCGGAGTTTATACGGGCATCGGCGGAATTTCTATGAAAGGTACACCAAATGAGGTTGCAGTGCAATCAATGGTCTATAATCGTTATCAGGTCGAGCGCTGTTTGAAATGGGCATTTGAATATACAAAAAAACGGGCCAAAAGAAATACACTGGCTCTATGTGGCAAAACAAACGTTTTAACCTATGTATATGATCTTTGGGAGCGAGCATTCCATGAAATCGGCAAAAGGGATTATCCGGATGTCAGACGTGACTATTATCATGTTGATGCCACTTGTATGTGGATGATAAAGAATCCTGAATGGTTTGATGTTATTGTTACTGGTAACATGTTCGGTGATATCATTACCGATCTGGGAGCTATTACACAGGGCGGTATGGGTATTGCAGCTGGAGGAAATATCAATCCGTCAGGCGTTTCAATGTTTGAGCCGATCGGTGGGAGTGCTCCGAAGTATACCGGCAAGAATGTAATCAATCCGATGTCAGCAATCAGTGCTGGTCAGATGATGCTAGAAATTCTCGGTGAGGAGAATGCTTCTATGATTGTTGAAGAAGCTATGAAGAATACCATCTTGAAGATGGATGGGATGGGAGCCGGTAATATGGGCATGTCGACAAGTGAACTCGGAGATGACGTTGCGAATAACGTTGCAACTATATAAGGATTTTTCTCTTAGCTAAGGGATAAAGGAGATATTAAGAAGTCTACTATTTATTCAAGTTGAGTTATTTATTCATAGTAAATTTACAGAAAGCCTAAGAGTATGCATCAAATAGACTATAATGCAGCTAAGAGGATTGTTCTACTTATTGTCTCAATTGCATCTTTCATTACACCCTTCATGGGATCCTCCATAAATATTGCTCTTCCATCAATTGGGAACGAGTTTTCAATGAATACAGTTCTATTAAGCTGGGTTGCTACTTCATATATGTTAGCTGCCGCGATGTTTCTCGTACCATTTGGGAAAATGGCAGATATATATGGCAGGAAGAAATTTTTTACATATGGCATATCTATCTATACCATTTCCTCTTTACTTTCTGCAATATCAAAGTCTGCCCTTATGCTAATCTGCTTTAGAATTATGCAGGGTGTTGGAAGTGCAATGATATTTGCTACAGGCACAGCGCTTATTACTTTAGTATTTCCCGAAAGGGAGAGAGGCAAAGCCCTAGGGATAAATGTGGCTTCAGTTTATATAGGCTTATCTCTTGGCCCTCTTGGTGGAGGACTTCTAACGCAACATTTTGGCTGGAGAATTATCTTTCTTATCAATATCCCTTTTGGTTTAATAATAATCATTGTTATTTTATGGAAACTAAGAGGTGAGTGGGAGCAACCAAGGGGGGAGAAGTTCGATCTTATCGGATCAATAATTTACAGTTTCTCGCTTGTAGCAATTATGTATGGATTCTCTCTGTTACCTGGAAGAGCAGGGATATGGTTAATAGTTATCGGTGCCTTGGGGATATGCTCATTTATCTGGTGGGGGATAAATGTGGAGGATCCTCTTTTGAATATGGACCTATTCAGAGATAATAAGGTTTTTGCTTTATCAAATCTAGCAGCCTTTATTAATTACACTGCAACATTTTCTGTTGGTTTCATTTTGAGCCTCTACTTACAATATGTAAAGGTACTCAGTCCACAAAGTACTGGCCTGATCCTTGTATCCCGTCCTATTGTAATGGCTATTCTTTCACCATTTGCAGGTAGGATTTCAGATAGAATCGAATCGAGGATACTTATCTCAACGGGTTCAGCTTTCATAACTATAGGGCTTTTGCTTTTATCTTTCTTGGATGAAAAAAGCAGTGTTGAATATATCATTGTTAGCTTAATTCTCCTTGGATTTGGTTTCGCGCTCTTCTCATCTCCAAATATAAATGCAATCATGAGTTCTGTTGACAAAAATTTTTATGGGATAGCTTCATCAACGATTGGAACAATGCGACTAACTGGACAAATGTTCAGTATGGGTATCGCAATGTTAATATTTTCCATATATATGGGGGAAGTGCAAATAACACCTGAATCCTATGCACACTTTTGCGATAGTATTGGTGTAGCGTTCTTCATTTTTGCTAACCTTTGTTTTTGGGGTATTTTTGCTTCATTTGCTAGAAGATGAATTTGATTAAATTTAAATATGCTCAGCATAGCCAAACTTTTTCTTGACAAAATACTAACTGGAAACTACGATGGCCATCATCGTTAAATATCTTTTGTATGATTTAAGTAGCAATGTCATGAAAAAATAATAGCTCTTAATTAGAGCAAGAAAAAAATAATGGAGGTAATGAAGGTGGGCAACGGTGAGATACAAACTAAAATAGATGCAATGAGGGAGAAATTTATCGGTGTAATGGCAGATCCTGTTGTTATGGAGATTGAGCCGGGTTCAATAAAGAGATTTGCCGATGCAGTTGGTGATACAAATCCCTTATGGTGTGATGAGGATTATGCAAAGAATACAGAGAATGGATCAATTGTATGTCCCCCTGGCTTCTTTGGCTGGCCAGCAAAACAGGGCCCTATGTTACCAGGCCCAATGGTAACGATGATGATGGAGTTTGCAGTTGCTGGCTTTCCTGGAGTGCTTGATGGGGGAGTTGATTATGAATTTTTTATTCCAATCCGTCCTGGAGATGTCATAGTGGCTTCTGCTAAAATCGCAGACATTTATGCGAAGGAAGGAAAGACAGGGCCATCGGTATTTGGCGTGTTAGAAACTACATATACCAACCAAAATGGCACCGTAGCAGCCAAAGGTCGGATGACCGTGATCGGGCGCCAGGCATAATAATTAATAATGGAGGTGAACAAAATGGCTGGGAAAAAACAGGTTTATTGGGATGATGTAGAGGTCAATAGCGAGATACCAACACTGACAAAGATTGCGACAACATTGATGTTGG
>JAXHTS010000010.1 GCA_034190085.1 Spirochaetota bacterium | reverse complement strand
AGATCTTATCCATAAGATTGTACATGTTATCAGCATAATATGATTCTGATAGAGAATCCCTGCGAGAAAAAACAGGATCCCTATCCAGCTTGTCCTGTTGAATTATCTGATTAACCAGGTTCCTGACGTTTGAGATAGTATCAGCTACAGGATGTTCCTTGCTTGTCAATAGATCATCTACAAGATATACCACGTCTTTTGTTTCGCGGAGATAATCATCCAAGGATTCAGCAAGTAGCTTATTGAATGTGCGCTGATCAATCGGATTGAACATGCTCCGTAAGGCGGGCCAGTCATCAAGCAGGTTAAATAGCTTGAATTCAGGTTCAGGATCATTCTTCTGGAAATAGGATAGATCTTCTGAGGAACAAAATGTTAATGAAACTAGTAATAAAGATGCTAGCAGAAACGTTAAATATTTCTTCATAATACTCTCCCTTTTTAAAATATAGGTTTTTTAGGTTCAGTCCCGTAAAGTAATACCTATCATGTATCTTCTAAATTGTCAGCAAGGGTAGAGTATTATCACATTTGTGAGAAGGTGAACAATTGATAGTGTATTAAGCCATAGTAGTGAGTGAAATTCATCTTCTCATATTTAATCATCGAGATGCGACTCACCTCTTGTGAAAACTACATGTAGGCTCGGAGAACTTGGACAATCTTTGTAGCGAGAATTTATCTCGACTTGTCCTTTGTAAATAATTTACTATATTTACAAAGTTAAATCAAATTAAGTTGCTTATAATAAAAAGAAAAATAATTCCTCCTTAACTTTGATAAAGATTGTTTAATCTGTTTATTTTAAAAAATTAGATTAATAAAAAACCGGCTGGCCTTTTCTATATCCAATATAGATATACAATACTGCTGAGTCAAGAAAAAATGAAAAATGAAGGATTTTTTCTGATTTTGGGGCGACCTCTTCTAATGTAGGAATTATACAGAAGAAGATTATTTAAATTAGTTATTTTTTATATTGTTTTATTTCGCAATGTTAGGTTTACATTATTTATCATTATTCTATAAATTGTGTAAAGAGTAGATTATTTTTATAGAAATTTGAATTAATTTCACTTAATTCATAAATGTGGATTCAAGAATGGTTGCAAAATATAGATGGAGCGTCATTATATGGCGCTCCATAATATAATCTTCATCTTTGGTCAAAAATGATTATTTATGTTGTTTTTATATCTCCTTCATTCTTCTACCATGATAAAATCTCACCCATAGCCCTAAAGGGATCCGCGCTCTCCATTATATTCTTATTTGAATGGAATATATCCGTTTCAAACCAACCAGGCAACTCATCTTCCTCAATCATATCCGCAAAATCCACCAAAAGATCAGCTAATTCTGCCCAGAGAGATGAATCAGCTCTTTTAACAAGGTCTATACCCAGAAAATCATAAAGCTGCTCTAATACATCCTTTGTAGGATATCTGGATGTAAAATTTTTAATGAAGTAGATGAGGAAATTATTTTCACCTCCATTAGCGCTATCAATATCACTTAATATAGCATCTGCAACAATCAATAGATTATCATAGTGCCCCTTAAAGGCCTCTAATATCCTTGGCAATTCAAATTCTAGAATATGATTTATTTGATCAGGGTACTCCCACTCTCCATTAGTGTACTTTGTTAAGACCGAGCCTAGTGTATGACGTAGACCTCTTAGGTTGTCATCAGTTGCGTCAACCTGTCTGAAGAATTTGTCTATTAGGGCTATTAAATCCTCGATTATGTTGTATCTGCCTTCTGTCTCTCCATTGTCGCTCAGTAGTTCTCCCAGAGCATCCATTAGCTTGTCAAAGTTACTCCAATCCTCATACTCAGGAGGAGCAGGGAATTCTGCAATCTCCAATGTTATATCCTCAGGTCGCATCGGATATGGATTCCCATTTTCATCTTCAGAGAATGACCATTCAGGATGGATAATATTCATGAAATTTCCCTCATTCAGCGCTACAGGAAAGGCCTTTGGGACTCGAAGGGTAGATGCAAACTGTTCAATGCCATAGCATACTTTACGTCGCAGACCCCAGGTGGTCATATCATTATCATCAACCCCCTTCGCGCCGTATGGATCATCATAGTTCGTATCAGCCAGGTCGCAAAACCATCGTAGAAAGGCCGATATAAGCCTTGAACTAACAGCACCCTCGGGTTTATTCTCGCATGTTTCATATTTATGTACATCATAGCTTGTTAATAAGGGTAACAGCCCATCGCATCTTTTGGGTTCTTTTACATAGGGATCGCTGTCTATTAGTATGTTATAAAAATTTCTAATATCAGCCATTCGGAAGAAGTTCCTTAGCGCCCAACCGCCGAAAATACTCGTGTTATCAGGCGCAAGCGGATTACCTGTTTCCTTATTGACGCCGGAAGAAGCAATATAATCTGTTGGAGTGAGTATATATGCTGTAGATGGAGTTTCATCATCATCTATTTCATAGTATTTTTCACCGAGGGGATGATCGGATTTGAGTTTTCCACCCTGTAGCAGTTGCTTCCACGAGTTAAAGGGACGAATATTGTCTTCTGTGTCATACTCATAATAGCAGAGTGGTGTACGGGCTAATGCCCCTAATGCATCATGCAGCAGAAGCCCAAGTCCATTATGCGTTACGGATGATGCAACAACTTTAGGATCATACAGATCAATATCATATCCCACATAATCACGGAATGTTTGACACATTAGCACAAATACCCAACCCACCACGCTTTTGTTGCGCCAATTAATATCGCTCTGATCTCCGCCAATCGTTGCACCCCATTCAGGATGCACAATGCCATTTTCGTCTTTGAGGAGCTCACCGGTTCTTCCTCCAAAGGTTTGGGCGTCTTTCGTGTGATAGATCGCATTTTCCCCAACCACCTGCTCGGTTCTGCATCTGGGGTAGGTAATATGAAGCAGAGACTGGGCGTTTAACATTAAAGATGGCATCAATGGCAGATTGTGCTGGAGTATTGGTTTTACAGGTAGGTTAAAAAGATAGCCGCCATATAAAACTGTGTCTATTGCATATTTAATTATATCATCAACTGTCCCTAAATCTATACCAAATAATCTAATTGTTGAAAGCGCATTGTCTAATACAGTCTTTAATTTATCTGAAATAAGTTTTTCAGGGAATATCATAGAGAATCTATAATCTGTGCATATTTGGGAGTCGCCAAATCCACCGTTAAGCACCCATCTTCCCATAACAGGATTTTTTGCAGAACCATGAGGAAACTTCAGGGAGAGGAGGGCGCCGGCGCCATTACCCTCAATCATTACAGTAATAGGTATACCCATATCGCTTGGAATTAGTCGAAGAATGCTGTTTTTTATTGGAGTGAGAATCCAGTCTGGAATCATAGAGAGATAATCAAAGAGTAAATAATTAAGCGCATCCTCAATCACTTCATGTTTGATGCTGAAATAGAGAGTTAGCGGCAATGACAGCAGCATCTCGTTCATACACCACTGATAGTTATTGTTGGTTGCCTGTGCAAAGCTAAAATGGCATTCTCTCTCAATGCAATTCTCGGGTATCATCTCGCGACCCATAAGGCATCCAGGCTGAGTAGCATTCCCGCTCATGTCCGCTGGAGATACAAATATCGATTTGTTGGATCCTATAGGTTTATACTCAACAAGATAGTACTCGGAGGTCCATCTCTCACGATAGCGGTTCTCTCGACCAGAATACTCCCTTAGTATCTTTCTTTTGCCATCATAACCGTCTCTTATGAGTTTGGCAATCCCATTGCCCGATACATCGCTGATCTCGATTATGCCATCAGGGATATACTTGCTCGCCGGTTCTTTATTCTCCCCCATAAGCATAAAACCTCTACCTGCTGGAACAGCAGGATTTTGAGAGAAATGTCCATCATAGGAGTTATTGATTTGATTTATAACACTGAGTTGATCCCATGTCTGTTCATCGCTAAATACTATTTCTTTTTCTATTCCATCGATATTGATCTTGACTATAGCATCATTCTCCAAATAAACCCCGCCATCAGTAATGAGATCCGCATCTGCATAGAATTTCGCTGGCTCAAGCACATCAAACACGCCATATGCTGGATATATGTAATCCCACGTTAATGGATCATCCGGATCGGGCTTATACACATGCGCGTAAGTATTTTGATTATCACTGAAATAGGTGTAGAAATCGCCATCAATTTCCGCATTCCTAGTGCAATAAAAGGGCCCCTGGCCCATCATGATCATATTGACTATGAATCCCAAAAGCCATCCAATAAAGTCGTTATTGGCAAAGCCAACGGCAGAGTAGGGTCTATAGGCATTTAGTATGGGCTCTCCATTCTCATCGTAGGGATTTCTACCACCTTCATATTCGCGAGGGAATCCTGAATCGCTTACAATTGGTCCTCCAAGGAAAGTGAGGAAACCAAAGTTTTTATCAAAATTGAATCTGTAATTTGACCTTTCATCCACATCAAAATAGAATGATGACCTGAAAAGATGATCCTTTATGTCATCAGTAAACGCGACCTCATAAGGATTTATGCCAAAGAGGTAATTGAATCCCAATCCATTAAAGGCATTGGCCAGTGTAATAAATCCACTTTGATGAAGATTGCCGTAATATTGACTCGGGTGATCTACTAATTCACCAGTGTCCAAGTCACCGTTTGCAGTCGTCCATCCAGCGGTAGTACCAGTGCCGAAAAAGAGTCCAAATATACATTCAAGGTTGCTCATAGGTGAGGGCTCAGTGCGGGGATCAAAGTTATCGGCATCATAGGAATCTACAATTCTGTCTCTCGCTGCTATATCAAAACGCAGTTGATCGTACACTCCTTCCTCAAAGTGGTTAAAAACAGTATCTGGATTAGGATTATCCGGATGTTCCTCTACCCAATCAAAGGTCTTTGTTGATATCTCCAAAAAGTAGGTCTTCATCCCTCTCTTGTCCTCTAATGCTGAGCCATCGCGATCTGCCCTAAGGAGCAGAACCTGCAGGGCTGAGAGAAAACAGTGCAGGGTGTTTCTTAGGTTGGCATCAGCGTATATCCTGTCTTTATTATCGGTAAAGAGTCCATCAGCACCCTTACCATAACCGCTATATGGATTGAAGCGGGGCCATTCGTATCCCTCCCATTTTTTCCATTCTTCGCCGCCAGGGGTGAGATATTTTTGAAAATTGTGGGTTAGGTCTTTAATTACATCCTTCAACTTCTTTCCCTGCACCTCGGCTGTAAATAATTTTCCAGCTTCGCGAAGAATGATAAATATGTCTTCCCTCAGTTTATCATCCTTCATCATTTCATTTATTGCAATCAGCAGCGCGTCCATGCCCTTTGTGGCATTTCCAACTCCAAGATTTGTTGTGCCATTCTTCATTATTTTACTGCGATCGGTTATCATTTTGCCATTGCTTTCGAGCCAAATGTTTTCATTTGATTGAAATAGAAGTTTTGATAGATCCTCTAATAATCCAACCTCGCCATCTCGCCATAAATATGCTTCATCGCTGTTTTTTAAAAAATCTATCAGATCCGACACTATATCCTCAAGCTCTTCCCCATGGTAGGTATTTTTAATGTAGGTTATAATCTTTCTAACTATAGGGATGATATGCTCTGACAGCCCAATTCTCTTGTCTGATATCTGATCCCAGAGATCATAAAAGTTTTCAGAGTAATTTATAGAAGAACCATAACGCGAAGTGACTGGATCTTGATCCAGCTCATCCTGTTTTATAATTTGATTTAGCAGGATTCTAAAGCGGGCTATTACATTGGTGCGATATTTCGGATCAACCAATAGATCATCTACAAGATAAACAACATCCTTTGCCTCTGAGAGGTTATCATTCATTGAATCTGCCAGTAGTCTGTTAAATGTGCGTTGATCAATTGGATTGAACATAGTCCTCAAGGCCGGCCAGGGGTCAAGCAGATTAAATAGCTTAAATTCCGGTTCTGGATCGTTTCTTTGAAAATATGATAGATCCTCATTCGAGCAGGAAAAAGAAATTAATAGAAATAATATTAATGGTGTAAACACTAAATATTTTTTCATGATACTTCTCCCCTTATATGGTTTTCGAAATTATTCAATAAGTGAGATAATTAGGTGACATTGCCCCACTTCTATTTCCGCTTATGGTGCTGAAAGGGCATATGTTACAATTTCTCTTTTATTAAGAAATGATTTGTAACCCCATATAATTATTGAAAGCCATCATGTAAGCGCGGAGAGCTTGAACATTTATCCGGGCGTGGATTTTCATCCTGCCAGGTAATTCAAAGCATAATTGTGAGCGCGGAGAGTTTGAACATTTATCCGGGCGTGGATTTTCATCCTGCCAGGTAATTCAAAGCATAATTGTGAGCGCGGAGAGTTTGAACATTTATCCGGGCGTGGATTTTCGTCCTGCCAGGTAATTCAAAGCATAATTGTGAGCGCGGAGAGCTTGAACATTTATCCGGGCGTGGATTTTCATCCTACCAGGTAATTCAAGTTATTATTTCGAGTGTTGTTATATCATTGAATATTGAATAAATATAAACCGACCGGACTGTCTACTACTAAAATAAGATAGAACTTAATCTTAGTCAAAGAAAAAAAATAATAATTAACAATTTTTGTAACTTTTTTTTAGTAAGTGAGGAATTCCTTTGACTGAGAGTTTGTTTTAGAAAGTATAATAATTTGTCTAATGATGATAAACAATAAATTATAAACAGATTATTTGAAATATACTATTGAGAATAAATTGGGGTTGACTAATAATTCTATACGTTATTAGACAACCCCATAGTTTATATATAATTTTTTCTCCTCCCTATCTCTTCTCTGAAGAGATTACCTTCCGATTTTAGTTACATGATTAATTTTGGCAACAGTTATTTACTATACTTTTTACCATGATAAAATTTCCCCCACAGCCCTGAAGGGATCTGTGCTTTCCATTATATCCTTATTTGAATGAAAAATATCAGTCTCAAACCAACCTGGTTGCTCATCTTCTTCAATCATATCGGCAAAATCTACTAATAACTCTGCCAATTCTGTCCAGAGAGATGAGTCTGTCCTTTTAACAAGGTCAATACCTAGAAAATCATGAAGCTGCACAACAACATCCTTTGCTGAATAACTGGATGTAAAATTCTTCAGGAAGTATTTCATAAAATTGCCATTGCCATTCCCATTGTCAATATCCTTCAATAAGGTATCTGCAAGGACGAGAAGATTGTCATAATGTCCCTTAAAGGACTCTAAGATTTTAGGCAGTTCATCTTCAAGAATATGAGCAATAGAGTCCGGATATTCCCAGCCTCCTTTATTGTAGCTTGTCAACAGAACTCCCAGTGAATGGCGAAGACTAATTAAATTTTCTTCACTAGCGTCAATTCCCGTGAAGAGTTTCTCCATAAATGATATCACATCTTCCATTATGTTGTATTTGCCGTTGGTCTCTCCATTATTGCTCAGAAGTTCTGAAAGGGCGTCGCACAACCTATAAAAATTGGTCCAGTTTTCCTCTTCTGGGGGATTTGGAGATTGTGCAACTTCAAAGGTAACATCCTCTGGACGCATACCTAAAGATATCCCCTCGCAATCTTTATAGAATGTCCACTGGGGATGGATAATGCGCTTAAAGTTTGTCTCATTATCCTGCAGGGCAAAAGGCTTCTCAAGCCTCAGTGATGTCATAAATTGCTCAAGCCCATAGCATACCTTTCTTCTCAGTCCCCATGTTGACATGTCATCATCGTCAACACCAGCAGGGCCATAGGGATCATCATACTTTGAATCCCCAAGATCGTACACAAGTCCAACTATTGAGGTGAGTAGCTTTGTGTTTACCTTTTTCTCAGGATCATCTGAATTTGTTGTAAATCTATCAACATCATAAGCTGTTAGCAGGGGTAAAAGGCCATCACATCTCTTTGGTACAGGCGCAAAGGGATCGCTGTCTAACAGAATATTATATATATTTCTAATATCCTTCATTCGGTAAAAATTCCTAAGTGCCCAACCTCCAAAAATATTGTCAGGATCAGGCGCTAAAGGATCGCCAGTGACGCTATCTATCCCTGATGAAGCAATATAATCAGTTGGAGTGAGAAAGTAATCAGTCTGTAAAGCACCTCCATTATCAATATAAAAATCATCACCGAGTTTATGGTCATCCTTTAGTGTTCCTCCCATTATCTGCTGCTTCCATGAGTTGTAGGGGCGTTTATTATCCGGAGTATCCTTTTCGTAGTAGCTGAGTGGAACAAGGGCTAAGGCGCCTAACATGTCTGTGAGAAAAAGACCGATACCATTATGAGTGACAGCGGATGAAACGATGTTGGGATCATACAGATCAAAATTAGCATGCATGTAATCGCGCAGACATGCCGCTAAAATGACTACTACCCATCCAACTAATCCACGATTACCCCAGTCAGGATCATCATCTGTCTGCTCATGTCCCCATTCTGGTCTGTAATTACCATTCTTGTCTATACATAGATCCCCCCATCTTGCGCCAAATAGTAGATCATCATCACTATTATACACAGCATTATTGCCATCCTTTGAATACTTCTGTTCCCTTGAGCATCTGGGATAGGTGATATGAGCTAGAGATTGTGCATTCAACATTAGTGTTGGCGCTAGGGGTACGTTATTGCCAAGGAGTGGGTCTATCTTTAATCCTAATAGATAGCCCCCATACAACACCTTGCCAACAGCGAAATAGATAAACTCCTCGATTGGCATACCCAATAATATCTCATCTATAGGTCCTAACATGGGTATTCGTATTTTCAATATATCTATCAATTCATCAGCAATCAGCTTCTCAGGTAATATCACTGATAACCTGAAATCCCCTGGATGCAGGGAGTTGTCAAATCCACCGTCCTTTACCCATCTTCCCCTGCCTGTTTTAAGGTCCAAAATAGGATTATCCTCTGAACCATGAGGAAATTTTAGATTGAATAGAGCCCCAAGACCATTACCCTCTACTTGAAAGGTTAATGGAATACCCAGATTTGCTGGGATTAGGTTAACAATACTTAACTTTATGTTGTTGAACAAATTTTCAAAAAAATCTTTGCTAAGGATATGAGAAATTGAAAGATCATCGTAAATATAATCAAAGAAATAGTTAAAAAGTAGATAATCAAGGGCATCGCCAATCACATCGCCTGTGATGCTAAGATAGAGGGTTAATGGTATAGAGAGCTTCATCTCAGCAAAATTCCACTGAAAGTTTCGGTCAGGGCCTGCGCAGAAAAATTCAGGGCATTCCCTATACTTGCTATGCTCAGGTATCAATTCCTGGGCAACTAAACATCCCGGTTGAGTTGCGTTTCCACTCATATCGGCTGGATTTACGTATATTGGATTGCCAAAAGAACCAATGGGATTATATTCAACCAAAAAATAATCGGAGTTCCACCTCTCATAGTATCGATTCTCGCGGCCAGCATACTGTCGTAGTGTCCTCTCTCCATTATAACCCTCTTTTATGAGTTCTGCTACAGCATTACCTTCGATATTACTGATCTCAATTATGCCTTCAGGGATTTTGTCAATGGCTTTATCTTTATTTTCCCCAGTAATCATAAATCCCCTACCAGCAGGAAACGCAGGGCCATTCTGAAATTTTCCTTCAAAGTGATTGTCCTTGTTTATTTTCTCAATAACGCTCAGTTGATCCCAGGTTTTGCCTTTTTCAAAGGTAATATCACTCTCTATTCCATCAATATTGATTCTAACTATTCCCTCATCCTCCAGATAAATTCCACCATCAGTTAATAGATCTACATTAGAGAAAAATATTGCCGGACCAGCAGCATCGGTCGCGCTATCAACAGGATAGATATAATCCCATGTTGAGGCATCATCAGGATTGGGCTTTATCACATGCGCGTATATGTCACCATTTGTTCTGTAATATGTGTAGATATCCCCATCCCTCTTTTCTTTCCTTATGTTGTAAAATGGGCCAGTGCCATACATGATATCATGAACGAGCACTCCCAATAACCATCCAAGAAAATCATTATTAGCTAATCCTACTCCAGAGTAGGCTCTATACCCATTGAGTACTGGCTCGCCATTCTCATCATACAATGGCCCGCCGCCATCAGGGAATCCGGAGTCTTTCACCATCGGAATCCCGCTGAGAAAGCTTAAGAATCCATACTCCTTGTCAAAATGAAATCTGTAATTATCCCTTTCTTCTCTGTCAAAATAAAAGGTTGATCTATATAGATGATCCTTTATATCATCAGTAAATATGATCTCAAAGGGATTTATTCCCAGTAGGTAATTTAATCCAAATCCGTTAAAGGCATTGCCAAGGGTTAAAAATCCATGAGCGCGCAGATTACCATAATATTGACTCGGGTGATTGACTAATTCCCCTGTGTCTATGCCTTCTGCCTTGCCATTGGCAGTAGCCCATCCTGCTGTTACTCCTGTTCCAAATAGGAGGGTGAATATGCTTTCAAGATTGCTCATTGGAGAGGGTTCCCTCCCAGGATCGTAATTGTTGACATCATAAGAGCCGGTCTTAAGCCTGTCCCTTACACCCATATCAAAGCGGCAATGATCATAAAAGGATTCCTCAACATGATGAAACAATTCTTTGGGATCAAAGGGATTCTCCTCTATGGTCTGCAAATATTTACTAAATATTTCAAGAAAATAGGTTTTCTCTTTATATGTATCGTATAGTACTGCGCCTTCTCTGCCAGCCCTAATAAATATGCATTGTAAACTTGAAAAAATATAGTTTAATGTATTTTTCAGTTGGCCATCAGCGTATATTCTATGCTTGTTGTCTGTGAATTCATTATTTTCATCTTTTCCGTATCCGCT
Organism: Spirochaetota bacterium; assembly: GCA_034190085.1. Classification (NCBI taxonomy): domain Bacteria; kingdom Pseudomonadati; phylum Spirochaetota; species Spirochaetota bacterium. Next base: position 3,276 of record JAXHTS010000010.1, on the reverse strand, counting down.
ATAGGGATTGAAGTTTGGCCATACGTACTCCTCCCACTTTTCATATTCTTCACCGCCCGGGGTTAAATATTTTTTTACATTAGTAATGAGATCCTGCATTACATGTTTGAACTTTTTCCCTTGAACCTCTGCGCTGAAGAATTTGCCAACCTCGCGGAGGATAATGAATATATCCTCTCTAAGCTTGTCATCCTTCATCATCGCATTAACCGCGATCATGAGCGTATCAAAACCCCTTGCCGCATTCCCGCAACCTGTATCTATTTCTCCTGCATTTCGTATTTGATCACGGTCTGCTATTATCTTGCCCTCGCTGTCGAGCCAAACATTCTCATTTGCTTGCAGGAGAAGCTTGCCCAGGTCCTCAGTCAGGGTACTCTCCCCATCCCTCCAGAGATAGGGCTCATCGCTTCTCAAAAAATCTACAAGGTCAGACATTATCTCCTCAAGTTCCTCTCCCTGATAGGTGTTTTTAATATAGGATATAACCTTTTGTGCTATGTTTATCAGGTTTTCAGAAAGGCCTAACTTATTGTCAGAGATCTTATCCACAAGATTGTAAAAACCGTCAGCATAGTAGGACTCTGATAAGGAGTCTCTGTGGGAATAGAGGGGGTCTCTATCCAGCTTGTCCTGTTGAATTATCTGGTTAACCAGGTTCCTGACGTTTGAAATAGTATCAGCTACAGGATGTTCTTTACTGGTGAGAAGATCATCAACGAGATATACTACATCCTTTGTCTCGTTGAGATAATCATCCAAGGATTCTGCAAGTAATTTATTGAATGTGCGTTGATCGATTGGATTGAACATACTCCGTAAAGCAGGCCAGTCATCAAGGAGGTTAAATAGTCTGAATTCCGGTTCCGGATCGTTTTTTTGGAAGTATGGTAGATCTTCATTCGAACATGAAACAAATATAATAAATAGAAGCAATACTAATGGTATAAACAATAAACATTTTTTCATGACACTCCTCCCATTACATGGTTTTTGAAATTTTTTTAATAAACGAGATAATTTGCAGACTTTACCTATCTTTCCATTTATGCCTAGGATGATAATGGAGGTGTTTGCCGCCATTTCTCATCTATTGAGAACTAGTTTGTAACCCCATATTATTGTTTATAGTCATTATGTAGGCATGGAGAGCTTGAACATTTATCCGAGCAGGGGTTTATCCTGCTAGGTAATTCAAAGCGTAACTGTAGGCATGAAGAGCTTGAACATTTATCCGAGCAGGGGTTTATCCTGCTAGGTAATTCAAAGCGTAACTGTAGGCATGGAGAGCTTGAACATTTATCCGAGCAGGGGTTTATCCCGCTAGGTAATTCAAAGCATATTTGTGAGTGCAGTAAGTTTGTTTTTTATCTGAGCAGGTATGTAATCCTGCTCAGTACTTTAAATCATAACTGTGAGTGCGGAAAGTTTGACCATTCTCAGAAGTATTTTTTTTACCCTCTTTCCTTTATAATTTTATTATGTGATATTGATCCCTAATAATTATTAGGGATCAACATACATATCTTTACCATGATAAAATTTCCCCCACTGCCCTGAAGGGATCAGTATTCTCCATTACATTCTTATTTGAATGAAATATATCGGTCTCAAACCAACCAGGTTGTTCATCTTCCTCAATCATATCAGCAAAATCTATTAATAATTCTGCCAATTCCGTCCAGAGAGATGAATCTGTCCTTTTAACAAGGTCAATACCAAGAAAGTCATGAAGCTGCTCAACAACATCCTTTGCTGAATAACTGGATGTAAAATTCTTCAGGAAGTATTTCATAAAATTGTTATTTTCATTGTCACTCCCATCACTATTATTAATATTTTTCAATAAGGCATCAGCAAGGATGAGAAGATTGCCATAATGTCCTTTAAAGGACTCTAAGATTTTAGGCAGTTCATCTTCGAGAATATGAGCAATGGTATCAGGATATTCCCAACCTCCTTTATTGTAGCTTGTCAACAGAACTCCCAATGTATGACGAAGAGCAATAATATTGTCTTCGCTTGCATCAATTCCCCTGAAGAGCTTCTCTATAAGTGATATTACATCTTCCAGTATGTTGTATTTGCCGCCTGTATCTCCATTATTACTCAAAAGTTCTGATAGGGCGTCGCACAACCTGTTAAAATTGGTCCAGTCTTCAACTTCTGGTGGATTCGGGAATTGCCCAACTTCAAAGGTGACATCCTCCGGACGCATAGTCTCTAGATGATTCCCCTCGCAATCCTTATAGAATGTCCACTGAGGATGGATAATGCGCTTAAAGTTTGTCTCATTATCCTGAAGGGCAAAAGGCTTCTCAACCCTCAGTGTTGTCACAAATTGCTCAAGCCCATAGCATACCTTTCGTCGTAGTCCCCATGTTGACATGTCATCATCATCAACACCAGCAGGGCCATAGGGATCATCATACTTCGTATTACCAAGATCATAAATGAGTCCAAAGAGCGATGTGAGTAGCTTCGTATTTACACTCTTTTCAGGATCATCTGAATTTGTTGTAAATCTCTCAACATCATAGGCCATTAGTAGGGGTAAAAGGCCGTCACACCTCTCTGGAACAGGGGCAAAGGGATCGCTGTCTAACAGAATATTATATATATTTCTGATATTCTTCATACTAAAGAAATTCCTCACCGCCCAGCCTCCAAAGATGTTGTCAGGATCAGGCGCTAAGGGTTCGCCTGTCTCGCTGTTTATCCCTGATGAGGCTATATAATCAGAAGGAGTGAGATAATAATCAGTTTCTAAAGTACCGTCATTGTAAAAATTATCTCCCAATGGATGATTCTCCTTTAGAGTGCCACCCTTTATCTGTTGCTTCCATGTATTGTAGGGACGCTTGTTGTCCGGTGTATCCTTTTCATAGTAGCATAAGGGAACAAGCGCAAGCGAGCCTAATATGTCAGTGAGAAAATATCCTAATCCGTTATGTGTAACAGCGGATGATACAATTTCAGGATCAAACAAATCAAATTCAGCGTGCATATAGTCACGAAAACATCTAGCAAGAATAATAACTAGCCATCCCACTAATCCACGATTGTTCCAGTCAGGGTCATCATCTGTCTGCTCATGCCCCCATTCAGGTCTGTAATTACCATTCTTGTCCTTGCAGAGTTCTCCCCATCTTCCACCAAACAACAGGTCATCATAGCTGTTATATATGGCATTGTTGCCCTCCTTTGAATACTTCTGCTCCCTTGAACATCTGGGATAGGTGATGTGAGCCAGGGATTGTGCATTCATCATCATGG
>JAXHTS010000009.1 GCA_034190085.1 Spirochaetota bacterium | reverse complement strand
ACATTTCTAAATGGTGATTTGAATGATTACTGGGATTATTATATGAAAAAGGAAAATAATAGATTATATTATAATCTGACAAAATGTGCATGAGTGTAAATATTAAAAATGATTACACCCTCATAAATATATTTTGATCAGAGTCAATGACACACGATTACAGGCATATATTGATAGCAAAATATTATAGAAAGCTATTTGTATAATTTTACTATCAATATTAGATATTTCTTAATAAAAATTGGGCCTAATTCTATTATACTCGACAAAATAAGTAAACTATTATTCCAAAATTTTTAAATTGAGAAAAAAACCATTTTAATACCTAAAGTTGATTTACTTTTATAAGTTCCAGGTGCATATAGTCGCTAGACTAACATATAAACCTTTCCCTTGTGAGTGGATCATAAATATAGCCAACGGCATCCATCTCTTTATCTCATATTCGGATTATCTCATCATAAGCTAAAATGTAAATCTAATCACAGAATTTAGAGGACAGATGACAGAGCTGAATAACAAATTATATAATCAACATTACAAGGATCTTGCTGATAAATACAACGATGCTCTATCCTTTACTGAAGGTTATTGTATTGATGTGGTCCATTGGATAGTAAATGATCTCAAGATAAAGAAGGGCGACATTGTTGTTGACTTAGGAGGTGGAACTGGGTCCTCTGCCAAAGCTATATATGATACTTGTAGCGTGCAAAGGGATATCCTATGCATTGATCCATGCTTGGAGATGCTTGAGTGCGCAAAGGGCCTAAATGGCGTCTCAACCCTATCTACAGACGCCCTCTCCTTTGCCATAAACAATGACATTAAGTATAACAAGATATTTATAAAGGAAGCGGTTCATCATTTTAATAATAGAATAAATATTTGGAAGGGAATATATAAACAGCTTTACCCTGAGGGAAGGATATTGATTATTACCCGCCCCCCCAAGGTGGAGTTTCCATTCTTTCAGGCTGCTCTACAGGCCTTTGAACAGGGCCAACCACATTATAATACAATAACAAAAGAGCTTGAGGAGGTTGGATTTAAGGCTTTCCTTTGGGCAAGGGAATACCCTGTGAGGGTGGATAAGGAATATTGATTTGAAAACATAAAAAAACGATTTATGTCAAATCTGGCTAAATTCAGCCCTGATGAACTGGATCAGGGATTAAAAGAACTTGAAGAATTATACAAAGGAATGGAAAGCTTAAAATTTAAAGATAAACTCATCTTCATATCAATAATTGACACAATTATTTGTTGACAATGGCTTACTGAAACAGGCCCCTAACCTATCGAGCAATCATTAAACGAAAGTATCCTTTTGCCATTCACCAAATACTTCCCTGAGGACATCGCACTGTTCCTGCTCACTAACATAAGCCTTTGCACAATCAATAAATATTGGCATCAGGTTTTTACTCTCATCCTTAGCAGACTCTTTCAAATCCCTTAACAATCTGCTCACCTCTGTGTTATCCCTTGTCCTCTTGATATCAACCAACTTGGCCTTCTGCTTTTCCTCAGCCTGAGCCCTCTTCACTGGGTCATAGGCGTCTTCAACTATCTTACTTGTCGTAACATCCAGTTCCCTCTCATCAGTAAAGCAATTGACACCAACCACAAACTCCTCTTTGTTCTCAATCTTATGCTGACGCTCTGCCGCGCTCTTTGCGACCTCACGCTGCATGTAACCATCCTCAATGGCAGCCACAGCACCACCCATATCCTCGATCTTCTTCAATTCCTCCCACGCCGATTCCTCAATCTCATTTGTCAGCGATTCAACATAATAAGACCCAGCCAATGGATCAATTACATCCGCTAACTTTGCTTCTAATATTAGAATTCTTATTGAGTCCATCATCAATTGCTTTGCCTCCCTACTCCAACCTAAACCCAAGGGTTCATCGTAAGGAGGGCCTCCTGCTGGTGGACCTCCTGAAAGAGCGGCAGCTACGCTACCCACAACTGCTCTAGTTAAATTATTCAAGGCTCGTTGCTTGGTTGTGCTGCTGTTCCCGATATGAGCAGCCATTGGGACACGTATTCTCATGCTTTCAGCCTTTTTTGCGCCGAATCTCTCTTTTAATATTCTGGCCCACATTCTCCTGGCCGCCCTCTGAAAGGCAATCTCCTTAAAGAATTCCATGCTGCCGCCAAAGGCATTAAATGTAAATCTTTTGGCAAATGAATCAACATCCAATTCGGCTTTTATCCCTTCCTGGATGTAGGCTATGCCAATTGCCATGCTAAATGCGAGGTCCTGCTCTCGTGAAGCGCCACCCTCCCTTATGTGATAACCGCCAATGCTTGTAATATTTATCCCAGGGCAATGCTTAGTAAAAAACACAAGGCTGTCTCTGAACATTCTCATTGATGGCCTGGGCGGAAAGATGTATGTACCACGTGATACAAACTCCTTTAGAATATCATTCTGAGGGGTGCTCCTCAATTTATCCCAGCTTACGCCTCTCTTATCAGCAAGAGCTAAATACATACCCATCAAAACATTGGATGCAGCATTGATTGTGACGTTAGTTGCTATTTTATCTAAATCGCGGCCATTTACGAAGGGTTCAAAAATCACCTCAAAATCCCTGAGTGTATCAATAGCCACCCCGACCTTGCCTACTTCACCCTCAACCATTGGTTCATCTGAATCATAACCGCATTGAGTTGGAAGGTCTAAGGCTAAATTGGGCCCTCCAGTAAATCCTCGAGATATCTCATCCTTATAATAATCCCTGGTATCCTCTGAAGTGCCATAACCAGAATAAATAGCCGCCCTCCTCATTGGCACATCCGCGCCACCTGAAGCCATCATCTTCATACCCATGCCAATAACACTTGTTGGATATGTGGCCCCAGTAAAGGGATATTGGCCTGGGAATCCAACATCCCGAATATAATCAAAATTCTTAGCGTCTAAAGGTGTATAAATCCTCGTTGGTGATTCTTGCTGGCCAAATCTTTGATATGCTGGCGTTAATACCCTCTCCTCCCATTCCCTTTTAGCTACTTCAATGTCTATGTGCTTATCATCACTCATTACTATACCTCCTCAGTATTATTTGCCAAATAAAGCAATAAGTTACTTTTCCCTATCAGTCTGTTTAATTATGCCTTCATTCCCTTTAAAGCAGGAAATGAAGGCATTACAGTTTAACTTCTAATGTATTGAGATATTAATATTTTTATTTCTCAAATTGCTCAATACTAAATAACCCTTAACCATGAAAAAGCATCCATCCCTCATACTATGGGGATATATGCTCATCACCTATACGAATGTATCCTTTTCCCATTCGCCAAATACTTCTCTTAAAACATCACACTGTTCCTGCTCACTCACATATGCCTTTGCACAATCAATAAATATAGGCATAAGATTCTTCTTCTCATCCTTAGCAGACTCTTTTAACTCATTTAGCAATCGCTTAACCTCTGTATTGTCCCTAGACTTCTTAATTTTAGCCAAATCTGCCCTTTGCTTCTCCTCAGCTCTCATTCTCTTTTCAGGATCATAGGGATTCTCAACCAACTTGCTTGTAGTAACATCCAGCTCATTGTCGTCAGTAAAACAATTAACACCTACAATAAACTCTTCTCTTGCATCAATCTTTCTCTGGAACTCAGCAGCGCTCTTCGCTACCTCACGCTGCATGTAACCGTCCTCAATAGCAGCCACAGCGCCACCCATCTCATCGATCTTCTTTAATTCTTCCCAGGCTGACTCCTCAATCTCATTAGTAAGGGATTCAACATAATATGAACCAGCCAATGGGTCGAGAACATCAGTTAATTTTGCCTCAACAATTAGAATTCGTATGGCATCCATCATCAGCTGCTTTGCTTCCCTGCTCCAACCCAGACCTAAAGCCTCATCGTATGGCGGGAATACAGCCGGAGGTCCGCCTGACATGGCGCTCGCGATGCCCCCAACAACCGTTCTTGTCAGATTATTCAAAGCTCGCTGTTTAGTAGTGCTGCTATTACCTATCATAGCTGCAACTGGCACGCGTATTCTCATACTATCTTCATTCTTGGCTCCGAATCTCTCCTTTAATATTCTGGCCCACATTCTCCTGGCTGCCCTATGGAAGGCAATCTCCTTAAAGAATTCCATACTACCGCCAAAGGCGTTAAAGGTAAACCTACGGGCAAATGAATCGATATCAAGTCCTGCGTCCACTCCCTCCTGGAGATAGGCTATACCAATAGCCATGCTGAATGACAGATCCTGCTCCCGCGTCGCGCCTGCCTCTCTTATATGGTAACCGCCAATGCTGGTGATGTTTATCCCAGGGCAATTCTTGTTAAAAAATACAAGGCTATCCCTGAATAATCTCATCGATGGCCTGGGTGGATAAATGTATGTGCCTCGGGATACAAACTCCTTAAGTATATCATTCTGAGGCGTGCTCTTCAGCTTATCCCAACTAATGCCCCTTTTATCAGCAAGGGACAGATACATTGCCATCAGAATATTCGAGGCTGAATTGATGGTCATGTTGGTTCCTATTTTATCCAGATCGCGTCCATTTACAAAGGGTTCAAAGATGATTTCAATATCCCTGAGGGTGTCCACAGCAACGCCGACCTTCCCTACCTCGCCCTCAACCGTTGGCTCATCAGAATCGTAACCGCACTGAGTTGGAAGGTCTAAGGCCAGATTGGGACCACCAGTAAATCCACGAGATATCTCATCCTTATAATAATCCCTGGTATCCTCAGAAGTGCCATAACCTGAATAGATTGCCGCCCTTCTCATCGGCATATCACCCCCTCCCATGGCCATCATCTTCATCCCCATGCCAATAATATTTGTTGGGTATGATGCCCCAGTAAAAGGGTACTGGCCTGGAAATCCTACATCACGCATATAATCAAAATCCTTTAGATCTAAAGGAGTATAAATCCTTGTGGGTGATTCCTGTTGTCCAAAGCGCTGATATGCTGGGGTTAATACCTTTTCCTCCCATTCCTCTTTTGCTGATTTTACATCCTTCAATTTATCATCATTACTCATCTTTTTATTATACCTCCTATAATTTATATGAAATTGATGAATAAAACATCTATTAGAATATTTACTGCATATTCATAATAAATCTATGAAATTATTCCATCTACGTGGCACAAAGGCCAATCTAAATAATAGTTATTGAAACCAATTTAGAAAAACATCTCAAAATATCAAGTATTATTCCATTTATGTTTCCAGCCCTGTAATATTTGTCTTTTCTACAACCGCCAAGCAAACATTTCTTTTTGTTTATCAAAAAGATTTTTAAACTATTAGAGTTCAATTATTCTTAATAAAAAGAGACTGCCACACATGCTTGGTATAGCTGTTCTTTGGTTTAATTTTTCCTGCAATCTATTTAGATAACTACTCAGCTATGGATACAATAATATTTATTTTACTAATAATACAGGTAGAATGAGTTGAGGTTGTTGAAAATGTCATCCCCCTGTTTTCACACTGACTTCTTCCCAAATTTTTTTGTGTAAAACAAGGAGATGTGGGGATTAAAGAGATATAGAGATATTTAATCAATTTCTATTCTTCTAAAATCTGCCCTCTGCTTAGCAAAGTTAACATAAATACCAACATTAAGTCCGGTTGCTTTTACATATGAACGAATTTGAGCATAATGTGATTTACAAAAATCTTCAACACTCTTTAGTTCAATAATAATTCTATTTTCTACAAGAATATCAAGCCTAGGACAGCCAATTTGTTCATCTTGATAAAAGATAATAACTTCCCTTTCATTTTCTGCTATAATATTACAATTGTTTAACTCAAATATTAATGCCTTTCTATAAATACTTTCCCAAAACCCTGTACCAGGAGTATTATGAACCTCAATAATAGACTTTATTATTAATTCAGTTAGTTTATCTTCTTTATAATCAATCGCCTTATCTCAATAATCTTCTTATTCCCTATTTTACAATAATTTGTGGGCAGATGTCAGGTATTCACAGAAGCAGGCTATACCAATGCAGGAATCTTAAATGTATACAAAACCCTACTAACAATTGCTTTAGATTCCGGTATTCCGCTACACCACAGCCGGAATTACATGCTTTTATGCTGCTCCAACTCATCTCCTTTATATATCTTTTATTTTATAGTGTATATGAAAAAACAACTGAGTAGTTGCCAACAAAGGTTGAAATAAATAATTGCCCCATGATGATGAGATCGCAAAGGAATCATAAAGAAAAATTAGGGAAAACAGGGCAATTCTTATTAAAATTACCCCTCCGACTCGGTTTATCAACCTTCTTACTTGGGTAATAATCATTCTGACTTAGGTAATATCCTTCCTAACCTGGGTAATATTCTTCCTGACCTGGGTAATATTCTTCCTGACCTAGGTAATATCCTTCCTGACCTAGGTAATATCCTTCCCGACCTAGGTAATATTCTTCCCGACCTAGGTAATATTCTTCCTGACCTAGGTAATATTCTTCCCGACCTAGGTAATATCCTTCCTGACCTAGGTAATATTCTTCCCGACCTAGGTAATATCCTTCCTGACCTAGGTAATATTCTTCCCGACCTAGGTAATATTCTTCCTGACCTAGGTAATATTCTTCCCGACCTAGGTAATATCCTTCCTGACCTAGGTAATATTCTTCCCGACCTAGGTAATATCCTTCCTGACCTAGGTAATATTCTTCCCGACCTAGGTAATATTCTTCCTGGCCTGGGAGATAATGCTTCTTATCCTGGTTAGAAACCTTAGTACTTTAGATTATAGATTTAAATGCTAATCAACTCTGTGCATAAAATAATATCAAGGAAGTTAAAAAACACTTTGATATTATGAAAATTGCTGATATATGTAATAAAGCGCTCGCAAAAAATAATAGAAACGACGAATTGGGCAGCCTGGGGGGTATCCTGTTTCTGTATATCATTATATTTTGAATATTATCCAGTTCTATAATTTCAATATTTTTTAATTTGACTTGTTGGTAATTTATATTTGTTATTATATAGAAAACTATATATTAACTAGTTATAGTGCTTTAATCAATACATAATTACAATCAGAGAAGATAAAACAATGTGCTCTTTTCCTTTAAATAATATTTATGGTATAATAGATGTTAATAACATAGATTAAGGGGGTAATATTTTTTATGACTAACATAATCGAAAGTTCCTTTTCAACAGACGCTCTTCCAAGTTATAAGAACCCGCCTGTTAACGAAGTTGTTTGCGGGTTGCGATTTGATACTCCCGATAAACTTCGAATCCCACATATCGGTTTACTTTGGGATAAATTTCGAAATGATTATCCGATTATCCAACATGCTGCACCGATAGCATCAGCTAAAGGTGAATTTATAATAGAATCAACAGTAGGCATACCCTTACCGAGATTATGGTTTATAAACGAATTAGATGATCAATTAATTCAATTTCAAATTGATCGATTTTATTTCAATTGGCGACGTAGGCATAGCGATTATCCAAGATATGACCACGTTATCAAGAATTTCGAGAGTGTTTTGAATACTGTCGTTAACTTTTTTTCTGAACTTGAGTTAGGAGAGTTAAAACCAATCGAATATGAACTTAGCTATATCAACCATATCCCAAATGGGCAAGGATGGAATACCATCAATGACCTTCCAAATATATTTCAGGATTTTGTTTGGAAACAAAATAATAAGCGTTTCTTGCCAAGTCCTGAAAAAGTCACTTGGTGGTCAGAATTCCCTTTGCCGGAAAAGAAAGGGCATTTGATAGTTAGTTTAAAACAAGCTATACGAACTGAAGACAAAATTACCTTGCTTGTTCTAGAATTGAAGACTCGGGGAATTGGCGAGTCAACAAATAAAGAAGCTATTCGTGAATGGTTTGACGTAGCACATGAATGGATAGTCAAAGGTTTTACTGATATAACAACCCCTACAATTCAGAAAATATGGGAGCGAGAATAAAATGCAAACATCAGAACCCATCATAGCATATGGGAACCAATTACTTGATTTCCAAACAGGCAGCCCATATATTGGAACATATGATGAATTTCAAGGACTTCCAACAAAGCGTAAAACCTTTATTGTTGAAACCTTAGAGGATGATTTTTCTAAGTATTTTCCTAAGGAGGAAGATCCCTATACACAAACGGATTTACTTAATAACGAAGAGAATCAAGTACAAGAATTAATTTACCAGATTAGAAAGTCACTCCCTACTCGCTATCGCGAAAGTTTGGCCAATAGAATTCTCACTTTGTTTAATGATGCAAAGGAAGAAGATTCTGCCAGTCTTGGCATAGCGGTCGGATCGCTTCGCAATTTTTATAATTTTTTTCGATTAAATACTAATCTAAAATGCCCAACAATTTCATTAACACCTGACTATAACATCTACGCTTCATGGAGAGGTGAGCAGAATCAAATATTCAGTGTGCATTTCTTGCCAAATCGGGATGCCCGCTTTGTGATATTCAAACCGAACGATAAACATCCTGAACTTAAAATTAGGCTTTCTGGCACTGCAACAACTGATATTCTCATAAAAACAGTCGAGTCTATCGGTATATGGGATTGGATATCAGAATGAAAGGCGAGAAAATACCCGATCAAGACCATATCTCCCGATTCTGTCGACCTATGCAAGCCCCTGAAGGACAAATTCAGGCTACAGCTTTCATGTTGAGAGAAGGTGAAGAAAGTCTATCAGTAAATTGGTTGGAATTTTTGAACTGTTCAAGTAGAGAAAACGAAATTACAAAAATTCGAACAATATATTCTGAAACATTTGCTGTAGGGGCACGTGCAAAAATAGCTATTCTAAATGTCGGTGAAGTTCGTAAAAAGGTACTAAAAGAAAGCCAAGATAGTCGCAATCTTGAAGTTTTCCATAACCCCATAATAAATGATCCATCACACAGCGGAATCTATAACTTAAAACAAGATAACGAACTGATTGCTGAGCTTATTCTTGAAACAGTCCGTGAGTCTTATTCCGCTCGTGAATAGAATCAAGAGGGTAATACCTGATTTAATAAGCACTAAGATATGTTTTACAAAAACGCCCTATAATCGGGTAGCCAGGGGTTTCTAACCCCCAGCTCCCACAACACCCAAGCAAGCGGGTCCGCACTGGGCGTTTCGTTAACCTTAGCGAAGTGAAATCCAGATATCTCTCAGAGATATCAAACCCTGTTCTTTCAACCAGTTATTACTAAGTGCAATTTGAATTCCTTCTGTCTTTGCACTATGCCAATATCCCTTGCTTGTAA
>JAXHTS010000008.1 GCA_034190085.1 Spirochaetota bacterium | reverse complement strand
ACGGCGACCTGGGAGACGGGGGCGTCTTCATGGAGGGCAACTGCGACGTTCACGACATGGCCGAGCTCCACGGCCCGGTGCTGATCGGCAAGGACACCACCATCGGGTGCCGCGCCCGAGTAAAAAAAAAAATACAAGGATAATTTAGAAATTAGATTGGTGCTGAGAATTTGGGAAGCGAAATGTCAAAATTATAGGTTTGAAATAGATTAAAATATGTTTATCCGTTTAAATTGTAGAAGGTATAACGGATTATCCTATAATGATGATTGTTGATGTTCCGAATGCTCAATTAATTCTGTTATTGTAACAAAGCGATATCCACGAACTCTTAATCTATTTATTATATCTGGAACAGCCTTCATCGAACTTATATATGATTTAAACATAATATGTAAAAGTATAATAGAGCCTGGATTTGTATTATTGACAACATAGTCTGATATTTGTGTTGGGCTTGCGCTAACATCTAAATAGCTATCAGGTGCAACATCATAGGTTATTGTTGTAATATTATTTTTATCAAGATAGTAGGGTAATATAAATAATTTTTTCCCATAGGGAGGTCGAAAGTATGTTTCACCCCTGTAGCCTAATTGTTTTATTAAATTGTTTGTTTTTTTGATCTCTTTAGCAATAGATTTATAACTTTTAATAATCATAAGTTTATGAGAATATGAATGATTGCCAATTTCATGCCCATGATCTACGATCTTTTTAAATTCTTGAGGGTTTTCTTCAATATATTTACCCACTAAGAAAAAGGTGGCTTTAATATTTGTTGAATTTAGAATTTCTATAATTTGATCTGTATGTTTTATTGTGGGACCATCGTCAAAGGTTAAGGCAACTATTTTTTCAGATGTATTTATTCGGTTAATAATTTTCCCGAAAATTTGATAATCCTTGCTTCTGCTTAGATTCCATAATAGAATAATTAATATAATTGAAGTAAATATTATTATTATTTTTTTCATGTTATCTCAATATTTTGTTTAAACTATATCGATAAAGGATACTTTTAAAGATACACTCGACTTGTCAAATAATTTGTTCTGCAGATTATCAAAGCTATTACAACTACTGATCCCCTCTATTGATAATAGTTACATCCTCGGGAATAGATGATAAAAATAAGGGGAGTGTTATATTATTGTAAGTTACTAAGTAGTCGACAAATTCGAGGTTTGAGATTAATTCAATTAAGGCATCATGAATCTTATCTTTAATTGGATAATTAAATCCAATTATTAGCTTATCTCCTTTTTCTCGGATCTCTTTAAGAAAGTGTAAGTCTTTTAGGTTTAAAAAGTCAAATTCACCATATGTAAAGATTATTCTATTATTTTTTTTCGACAGATGTTTAATGATGCGTGGGAGTACATCCTGTGTTATGATTTTTGAATCACCATGTGTGTGCAGGGAATGTAAAAGCTCATCAATTTCGATCGGCGCTGTACCAAATTTCTGCACAACAATTCCGGCTGCGGTATTTGAGAGTTGTACAGATTCTAACATGGTCAGGCCTGAGGCAAGGGCAGTGGCTATCGTTCCCACCACAGTGTCCCCTGCACCGGATACATCATAGACCTCGATTGCCTCGGTCGGTATATGGTAGCATCCATTTTCTGATATTAAACTCATCCCTTTCTCGGACCTCGTTATAAGCAGATATTCAAGATTTAATTTATTAATAACGTCAATGCCATATTTTTCTATCTCCTCATTTTCGTTTATTATCTCTTTGCCAACGACTTGACCAAATTCTTTGATGTTTGGTGTAATAATCGTTGCTCCTTTATACTTATCCCAGTTGCATCCTTTGGGATCTACTATTAATGGAATATCAGCATGCTTGGCCTTTTTGATCATATATTGACAAAGATCGAAACAGCATAGACCTTTGCCATAATCGGAGATTGTTAGGGCACCAACATTAGTGATGCAATTATCGATTTCCTTTTCAATTTTTTCCTGGAGTGAATACCCTATCTCTTGTGTAGATTCAAAATCAAGTCTTACTACCTGCTGGTGTTCTCCTATTACTCTAATTTTAGTAGTTGTGGGATTTTCTGTCTCAAAGAGTTTGCTTTCTATATTAATATCTTTGAGCAGTTTTTTTGTTATATCCCTATTGCTGTCCTTCCCTACTATACCAATAAGATATGACGCAGCTCCAAGGTGAGCAATATTGTTTACTACATTACCAGCTCCACCGAGAGCATACCTCTGCTCGTTAATCTGTACTATAGGTACAGGAGCTTCTGGAGATATTCTGCTAACCTTCCCCAAATAGAATTTATCAAGTATAATATCTCCAACAGTTAATACATATGCACTTGATAGATCGAGTTTATTCATTCACAAACTCCTCATCGAGTATTTCACAGACTATGTGAATGATAATGCTATGACATTCCTGAATTCTCGGTGTGTTATGGCTCTTAATTACAATAGGCAAATCTGATAGTCTGGATATGCTTCCACCGTCATTCCCAAGAAGGCCAATGGTATAACAGCCTATGCTCTTTGCCGCGCGCATTCCATGCAATACATTAATGCTCTTTCCAGATGTTGATATGCCTAACACTATGTCTCCTTTTTTGGCTAATGCTTCAATTTGTCTTGAGAATATCTCATCAAAGGAATAATCATTCCCTGTAGCCGTTAAAATTGAGCTGTCTGTTGTTAAGGCAATGGCTGGCAATCCCTTTCTATTCTTTTTATATCGCACTACAATTTCCGCTGCAAAATGCTGACTCTCTGCGGCGCTTCCCCCGTTCCCCATTATTAAGAGTTTATGTCCATCTCGAAAGGCTGTTGATAACCTGGATGCGAATTTGGTTACTTCATTTTCGAGTGATATCAGACCTTTGACAACTTCTATATGTTCGTATATTGAATCGTTTAAGATCATTTTTATTCTATTCTGTATTAGGGGTAATTATTACATCATTCATTATCCTCAATGTAATGATTGCAATTGAACAACTATAATAATTATATGATATATTTCATCAAGCATTTTAATAGTGTTTCTTCTTTATAATATTATACCTGCTATAATACTGGATTTCGATACGATGGATTAATTATTCAATCCATCTAGGGGGGTAATTAAAATATAGCAAGCAAAGTAATGTAATCCCAAGCAGCGAAGAGTTTGGCGAATTATACCAGAAATTCATATTGGAGTGAATTGTAAATTGTAATTGCCCTCCTGAGAGGATATGTCTAATATGCGGTATGTTTACCTTCCCTTTATGAGGATGTTAATATTGGAGTAAGCTCGCCAACATATTAATTTTTTAGGATTTATGCTATGAAGATTGCAATAAATGCAAGGGTCTTGAACGATAGACAGGGAGGGCCATATAGATATCTATATAATATTTTACGAGAGTTGTCAGTGATCGATAAAAAAAATATATATTATATCTTATTGAAGGAAGAGATCCATCTGGATTTTGCAATGCCGAATAATTTTAGAATGATCATCCGTAGAATACGAAATAAATTTATCTATGATTATATATATATCCCAATATTTTCATATCTGAATAGGATCGATGTATTTTTGTTTCCAAAGAATACATATTCGCCGATTATAAGGGGCAGGAAGATTCCTGTGTATCATGACATAGTATATTTTGAGAAATTTAATTTCCGTGAGTTTAGGTTTTTCGACAACCTTCACCACAAGCTAATGATTCCAGTGGCAGCGAAATTCTCATACATTGATTTGACTGTTTCAGAATTTACCGCTTCTAGAATGATTGAGCTTCTTAATATTGAGAAAAATAGAATTAGAATTATTACGGAGGGTGTGGAGAAGAAGTTTAGGAAAATCACAGATAAGAATATACTTAAGGGTGTTATTATGAAGTATGATCTCAAAATGCCATTTTATTTATATATAGGCTCACTGAGTCCTAGGAAGAATATGATAAACGTGTTAAAGGCATTTTTGAGAATTAAGGATAGGGTGGAGCACAATATTTATTTCATCGGGGGGTATTCCTGGAGGGATAATAAGGTATATGATTTTATAAAAGAGCATGATCTGAGCCAACGAGTGATCAAGCTTGATTATTTAGAGGATGATGAGCTTGTAGCAATATACAACCTGGCGGATTGTTTCCTTTATCCATCTAAATATGAGGGCTTTGGCTTGCCAATCCTTGAGGCGCAGGCCTGCGGCTGCCCGGTAATAACAAGCAGGGTATCCAGTTGTCCGGAGGTGGCAGGGGAAGGGGGGCTGTTGGTAAATCCCTATGACATCGATGATATCGCAAAGGGGATGCTTGAGATTGCAAATAATATGGCTCTGAAAAGTGAAATTATTGAAAAGGGTTTTGATAATTGTAAAAAGTATTCATGGGAAAGGACTGCAAGAGAATTCATAAGACTCTTTGAGGATGTCCATTTGTGATAATAAAGCTGTACCATCACCTCCCATTTTCGGCTAAGAAGAGGACCTTATGATTGATAACAAAGCCATGCTGACATGTTGAGTAGTAGAGTGAGTGGGTTGAAGATGCGCTATCAGCTACATTTGGCAGATATCATTCCCGGCTAATGAAGGAATCACATTATGATGCAGGAGTGAGGGTGATGGTAACTGCCTGTAATTCATAGTTTTTGGGTTGTTTTATAGTGTCTAGTGAAAATCCGAGAAAATAGCTTGACCGATAGAATAATCGGTTTAATTCTTCCCCTTATGTTTGAGATATTATTTTCCCCTAATCCAAAATAAATTGAATGTTAAAGGAAAAATTTTACACGATAAAGAATTTTTTATTCCCCTCAGTAGCAGGTCCATCCCTCTTTTTCCTATTCTTCTTATATGGTTTGGTTAACAATTTATCAATATCATATATGGGAAATACTAGCGAGGTTATTGAAAATTTCATATTAGACAATTTCCTTGGGCATATAATATTTTTCCTGTTGAAAATATTATTCGTATATTTAGTGATCGGCCTTGTTCTTGGTATGATGATCCAATTATTTCTCTTTTCCTATTCCTATATATTTAATAAAGAAATAAACCGGCGTAAAGGATTCCTGTTAAATCTTCTTTTTTCGAGTATAATATTTTTTATCACCTTCTTTAAGGATATAGTCAACTATCCACAGGTATATATGAATAATTTTTACTTCAAAAATCATGCCAACAAGATTATACTCGATTTTTTTGCAGATAACATCAATCCCGCAATTTTAACGATGTTACAGATTATAATCATATCATCGGTTTTCGTTATTATTCTTTTGGCTGCCTTGAAGGCCAGAAACATAATTTTCAATAGGATTATCCTTTTTCTTTTATGCATCTCCATTGTCCTATCTATAGTATATTCCCTTGATTTGGATGGATTTGATAAGAGTGATAAACCAAATATTTTAATTCTGGCATCCGATGCCCTAAGGCCGGATCATTTTAGCGGATATGGGTACTCTATAGATACAACTCCCAATATTGATAGCTTGATCAACCAGGGGGTCTCCTTCAGGAATGCATATATTGAGGTTCCAAGGACCTTCCCGTCATGGGTTTCCATCCTTACAGGGCAGTTTGCATCAACCCATGGGATTCGGCATATGTTTCCAATATCAAGTGATGTTAATCGAAATTTTGAGACCATAGTTAGGATATTAAATGATAAGGGATACTATTCATCGGTAGTCGCGGATTTTGCCGGAGATATCTTTAGCCGAATTGATCTGGGTTTTGAAAACCTTGATGTCCCATATTTCAATTTTGAGTTTCTCATAGAACAATCTATATTGGGAGATCACACATTCCTCTCTCCCCTGCTGACGAATACAATGGGATTGTCTTTGTTTCCGGTATTGAAGGATTCAGCGTACTTTTGCCCGACATATTTTTTAAGAGAGAGAATACTCAGGTCTTTGAAAAAATCTAAGGGCAGGCCATTCTTTATTACGACCTTCTTCTCTTCCACACATTTCCCTTATGCCTCTCCCTATCCATATTATAAACTCTACTCAAAGAATGATTATAAGGGCCCATACAAGTATTTCAAACAGAGAATAGTCTCGTTGGATAGCAACAAGGAGGTCAATTTATCAGAAGAGGACATCGAACAGATCAGAGCGCTATACGATGGAGGCTTGAGGGCCTTTGATGATGAGGTGGGCAGGATAATAAAATTTTTATCTGATAATGATATTCTGGATAACACAATAATTGTGATACTGTCAGATCACGGGGAGAATCTTTATGAGGCATCACTTGGGATGGGGCATGGAGAGCATTTTAGGGGTTTTTATTCTACCAGAATTCCACTCATAATCCGATACCCGAAATTGGGCTTAGAGAAGAGAGACATATTCGATGTTGTACGGCATGTTGATGTGGCTCCAACCCTGTTGTCTATCCTGAATGAGACTATTCCCGATCACATGGAGGGTGTGTCCTTGTTGCCACTTCTTGAAGGGGGAAGGGCTGATGCGTTATGCGCTTTTGGGGAAACCGGAATCTGGTTCGACAACAATATGCGTAGTGATCTTTTCTTTCAAAAGCTACGAATTATCTATCCCGATATCGCCTTACTTTCTGAGATAGACTTCCAGCTTGATAATCAGGTTGTAGTTAATAAGAATTATGCGGATACTGTAAATTTAGCAAAACATAGGTATATCTTTGACGGTAGATACAAGCTTATCTATATGCCTTTGAGGGATAGAATCGCATACGAGTTGTATGATACCCTGCGTGATCCCGGTGAGACGACAAATATCGCTTCGATTGATAAGTCAAATTTTCATAGATTAAAGAATAAACTCTTCCAATGGATTGGAAGAAATAGCGATGTGTATATTAAGAATGATTATATCTATCCAATACTGCGTTATTGATGTGTGTTTTTCTTCAAATGAAAAGGATTAACAAGATAAAAGAGTTTTTACGTCCTTGGCGTAATATGTTCATAACAGTAATATGTATATGTATTATAATATATATTCTTAAAAATTGGTCTAGAACAGCGTATCTCTACTATTCCTTGAAAGAGGTAATTGCGGTTAGCATATCTATTTGGATTATTTTCTATCTCATCAAAAAGATCGATAGATTGAAATTTCTTTATCACTCTCTAAAATATTTCATAATTACCCTCTTGTCCATTGGATTGATAGTTCTGGTCTTCCTTTTATGCTGGTACAATTATTGCTTCTTCCCAAATGATCAGGAATATTTGCGAAATAAAGCCGCATCAGTAGAATATACTAATGATTCTCATGAGGAGGTTGAGATAGACCTAATCCGCAGCCTTAAGGATGCTGAGATTAGTAATCCTCTCACAAGGAAGGATCGCGATTTTCTCCTAAAGAGCGAATTACGAAGGGATGACTTTTATATCGATACTAATCCTTATTACAATAAATCTATAAGTAATAATCTGAAATATTCGACTGGTAGGATATTTTATTATACCTATCAAAAGAATTCTATAGTCCTGAAGGGAGATTCGAGGATTGTTTATGCGTTAGGGAAAACTAGGGGTAAGGCTAGGTTTATAGAATTTGATGCAGTTTTTCCCACCCTTGCTGATTCATATACTGGGGACGGCATCCTGAGATTGTTTTTTGCAGACAGAAAAAGGAAGAGGCTTTTATTAGAAAAGAAGATAATGAGAGAAAGGAAACCTGATATTCTCCCCTTCAGGTATTCAAATCCTATCTCTTCCATCTTTTTTTACTTGCGACATCGAGGAAGGAGCGTTTTGACAGATTATGTTGGATGGGAGAGAATAAAGCAGGAAATACCAGGAAGCGAAGGGAAACTTGAGATAGAGATTACTGTGGAGGGTGGCGATAGGAACTATCTTTTTCTTGGATCTCCGAGGATCTTGACACTTTGTGAGAAAAAAAGGGATGATCATTTAAACATTGTATATCTTATATTCGATACTTTATCCAAATATCATATTGATCTATATGAATATTATGATGTATTTGAGAAAAACAACCTGGACGAGGCCTTTATTAAGCTCGGGCCTCGCAGAGTTGTAACCCCAATAATTGATAGATATACTGATAACATCTGTATCTTTGACAGGATGTACAGTACAGGACAGGTGACGCGTCCTTCCATAGTGTCGCTCTGGACTTCACAGTTGTACACAAAGAGTCGTCTTCCAGTTTTCAGAAATATTGTAACCGACAAGAATAAGAGCGAGTTCCATGATATGGGTTTTGCTAGCCTTGCTGACGAGTTATCCAAACATGGATATTTTACAAAGCAGATAAGCTGCAATGCCCAGGGGCATGGTGTTTCTGGCGTTGGAGTTGATCTTGGATTTGATGAGAACTACGATTATACGATGGAGACAACTGAACTAACAGAGAATTTCAGAAGGATAATTGAGTTTTTGAATGAAAACCAAAATAGAAAATTTTTCCTTTATTCCCACATCAATGTTCCGCATACGCCGCGTTGGATTCCATTGAGATATTTTATCCCTGCATATTTTCAATGCAACTTTATTATAAATTCCGCTACGATTTTAGGCAACTTGCGTTATATGAATGACTGCCTCGGTCATATAATGGATGCATTCGAAAGATTACATTTAGACAAAAATACGATTGTTGTTATCACTTCAGATCACAGCATGGGTCGGTGTTTATACTATAGAGGGGAGGGTGAGAATAGGGATTGGTTCTCCATATTTGAAAGAGAATCCCAATTAGTGGCTTCGTCATATAATCATTCAATCTATATCAGGAAAGGTGATATAAATCTGTATGATGATGTTGTAAATATTCCATGGATTATAATTGCTCCTTCTAACCTAAATGTGGTTCCCGGAAGGGTGACGTCAACGATAAGCGCCTTGGATATCAGCCCAACACTTCTTGATCTTGCGTTAGCTAGGGAGTGTGAAAAATTTAGTGGAAAGAGTTTTAAAAGAATGTTATTCAGCAAAGATAAGGATAAAACCAAGAGGAGCATAGCTTCATTTGTGGGAAGATTTCAGCGGGGATTTGTATACAATGGAAGATATAAGTATTGGAGAAATCTATTGGGCCTCTATAAATATAGAAGTACTGAAGACAAAAAAAAGCTGATCATGCACCAGGAGTATCTCTATGACCTGCAATATGATCCATATGAGACTCATAATCTTTCATTGAGTAGTCATAACAATGTGCTGTTGGATAAAATGAGGGAATTATATCTTCAAAATTATGTCGATTATCCTGATAAGAATTTTATTCAGATATCTCCATCCCCTGACGGCATTGAGAATTTATATACTGTAAAAGCGCAGACTCAAAGCGGTGTAATAATATATCCGGAGGTATATGATGAGTATGTAACCTTTACCACTCAATGGAGTAAACAGATAGTCTTTAATGCTAGAGTTAGCTCAAAGAGCGCATATATGAGTTTTGAGACAGATCCAAGCGACACCCCTTTAACGATTACAATATATAAGAATGGCAAGCTCTTGCCGAGAAGTGGAATATTCTCATCTATAGAGTGTGTGAATATTTTTAACAACCCCATTCAATTGTCCGGAGATATTGATTTTCATATTGCGCGGGAGCCTGGTAAAACCGGGTTGGAGAGGAAGGATATTCCTGAAGCATCTATTTATTATTCAAGAATACCATTGAACTACTGGATGGAGATGAGCAGGAGCGATAAGGATATAAACTTGAGTCCCGGCATAAAGGAGGTGCTTAGGGGATGGGGGTATATTCAATAGCATAAAATGACGCGCGAGTCATTATTTGTTTGCAGTAAGGGAAAGGAAAGATATGAAAAGGGATTGTATTCTTTTAGATGTATTTACTGATACCCCATTTGCTGGGAATCAACTTGCGGTCTTTCCTTTGGCTGATGATCTAAGCTTTGATCAGATGCAGAAATTAGCAAACGAGATCAATTATTCTGAGACAACATTTATTTTAAATAGTCCTGATGCTCAGGCAGATTTTGATATCAGGATTTTTACTCCACGTTCAGAAATGCCGTTCGCAGGATATCCAACATTAGGAACCGCTTATGTTTTACTAAATCATCTTGATGTCAAACTGAAAAACAAAAGTTCAATAAGGCTAAGGACAAAAGTAGGGATAATACCATTGGTACAATCGGATGGAAATATTTGGATGCGACAAAATGATCCAGAGTTTTGGAATATATTCGAGGATAAAGACATAATTGCTGGGCTTATCGGATTAAAGCCTGGAGATATTTCAGATGCTCTGCCTATTGAAGAGGTGTCAACAGGCAATACAATACTATTAATACCTATTAAAAGTCTATCGTCAGTGCGGGAGGCCACAGGTATTGTAAATAAAATTATTGATTTTTTGCAAATACTAATTCTATAGCGCCATATGTTTTCACCTTTGATACTGAGAATTCAGAATCAAGGGTCCATGCAAGATTTTTTGCTCCGCATTTGGGAATAATTGAGGATCCCGCAACCGGATCTGCTGCTGGCCCGTTAACCGGTTACTTATTGAAGTATGGCGTGTTTGGCCAAAAATTTGAGATACAAAATGAACAGGGAATCGAAATTGGGAGACCATCCAAAATAATGATGAGAGGAAGTTATTACGATGGAAAATATAATATAGAAATTGGTGGTAAATGTCAATTGATCGGACACTCTACATTTTACATATAGGTTTAAACCCCTGCAAAAATCATCCAACCTCTCTCATTTATCCTATCATCCATTTCTGAGATGACCAACCTCTTTAATAGGATTTCACGAAGCATGATAATTTATACCATCACTCAATAAATAGTTGGGGGAAGTACTGTAATCCCAGCTATTTGCGTGGATAAAAATACATTTTGGAAAGTAACATTTTTATAAAAAAGGTTGTTCTGGTTTTGATGATTAATAGACTTATATATAGGGGCTTTGGATATTCTGCTTAGAATATATACTATCCCTTACTACTATATATTCCATTGGAAGTGTGTAAACTTGAAGCAGTATTTATCTATTGACAAATGACACTATCCGCAGAATTTATCATATAGGAATTATATGTTAATAATTGATTGATATTATATGATTTGATTATTTGTAGGGCATATTTTATTGAAGAAAGAATATACATGCCTTGAATGTACAAAACAATTGAGATTGTAATATTAGAATTAAAAAATATGGGAGGGGCTTCATGAGGATAAGATTTATATCAATAGCGCTATTACTCTTTATGGCTGTTTGTTTTTTGAATTTTGCATATGCAGAGAAAGACAAAGAATCAGAGGATGATAGCGAAAAGAGAGTGATGAACAATTGCATTTTTTTATTTTTAAGTGGGGAATCGATATAAGTGGCGATGCTGAAGTAAAAGGAGATGTAACATCTACTATTGCTCAATATAATGAAGATTTTCCAACTCAAATGTCTAAAGTTACGATTAATAGTAGTGGTAGTATTTATTATGATATTGATAATGCTATTTCTATATCAGCAGAATTTGGAGCTAAAATAGCAGATGGATTCGGATTGGGGATAGGTGTCACATACCAGATTGAAAGAGGTTTTGATGAAGATGAATTTGAGGGGAAATTTCAGTTTATACCAATCTATGGTTTAGTTAAATTTGGGAAAGATACTGGAAGTAGTGTTTCCACCTTTGCAACAGTGCATGCAGGATATAACTTCTTTCTAGGTGATGACGATTTTCCGGAAGAAATGGATTTAGAAGGTGGTTTATACTGGGGTATTGGAATGGGACTAAGGTTTTCAAATGGTGCTCAGATAGAATTTCTCTATTCAGTTAATGAAGGTTCTATTTCTGGAGAAGACGTAGATATTGTACCAGGCTATTCTCCACTTGTTGTAACAATAACTGATGTCATTGATTTGGAGTTTAAATATACTAAATTGACACTGTCCGGTGGATATGTATTTTAAACATTAAATGGTGCCAGCGCAATAGTAACTTTTGATGGAATTTTTTATCTTGCTATAACCACATGTTATTGGCTTAGATCAGTATTATTATGAAATCGACTTTTTCATGTGTGACATTTTTGCGAATAGGATTGCACAATTCAGTTTTGTATACTTAATCCCAGACTCTTACAGGGGTGCCAATTGTTTTATTTGATGTTATTAAGTAGGGACAAGGTTAGAATTCATTGATATGCACCCTATTGTGTTCAATTTAAAATATTTCCATTACTAAGCAATAGGAGGTCAATATGATTTTTGACAGACCAGAGTCCTGGTACATATTTATTCTTAATAAAGAGTATTTTGATGGCCCTAGTGAACCCCCTTCCTACATGAAATTCGATGGCAAGCAATTAACCAATAAGGAATACTTAGAGCATTGGGGCAAGTGGGTCTTCATTGGAGAAAAGGAGGAGATTCATGAGATGGCCAGAAAAATTGATCCTCATGTTGAGAGCGGAAAGATTCCTTGTGCTAAATACGATCGTGATCCTCAAAAATGGGCGACACTTGAGCATTGTGTTATGTGTGTTTATTGTGATGACAGACAGAGGGATGAGGTTCTAGATATTATGTTGAATATTGGCGCAAAGGGGAAACGATGGGTCTATGAGAGAGAGGTTATTGAGAAGTGGTTGCCAGGGGGACTGCACATGGAAGCATGGATAAAGTCTCATAACTTGACAGAGGAGGAAGCAGAGAGTGTTAGAGAAGAGTCACGCCAAAAGTTTAAGATTTTTTTTGATAAACCAGACGATGTCTGCTTAGGATGGAAGCAATAGAGGAGGTTAGGAATGATCATAGCAAGGTTTTCAGGAGAGTTGTGTAAACTCACAAATGGTGAAGAAGAGGTGCGGCTTTCTGCAAATAGTGTTCTGGAATGTATCAATAATCTCGAAGAACGATTTCCGGGATCAAAAGATAAAATATGTGATAATCAAGGAGAAGTGCTGGCTTCGATTTCTGTTTTTGTAAATGGCGATAATATTAATATGCTTGAGGGTATGCAGACACCTTTAAAAGAAGGTGATGAAGTGGATTTCATGTCTGCTTTTGCAGGAGGATGAGGATGGGCAGATTGACATTTCTTTTGGATTATTTTACAAAGGTAGCCACATACCTGCTCTACAGGTTGAAAATCATATGATTGCCGAGAAGGAACAAGAGAGGTATAGGAGGCAAATTCTCGTTGATGATATTGGGATTGAAGGGCAGGAGAAACTGCAGAGATCAAGTATTCTCATTTCTGGAGCAGGAGGGCTAGGTTCACCCATCTCTTACTACCTTGCCGCGGCAGGTGTGGGGAATTTACGAATCGTAGATCATGATGAAGTAAGTTTGAGCAACCTCAATCGTCAGATTCTCTATCTGGATAGGGATATTGGAAGAAAAAAGGCAAGTGCTGCACAAGAGAAGATGCAAGAATTAAACCCCTCTATCAATATAGAGGGTGTAGTTGGAACAATAACCGAGGATAATGTCATTAAACTTTTACATGATTGTGACATAATTCTGGATGCTTTGGATAATTTTCCAACAAGATATCTATTGAATCAAGCTGCCCTTAATATGAATATTCCTTATATATATGGTGGTATTTACGGGTTAGAAGGCGCTTTAACCACAATGATACCTGGAGAGACAGCCTGTCTACGATGCATCTTCCCTGTTGCCCCACCTTCCACGATAACCCCTGTATTGGGGACAACTTCAGGTATCATTGGCTGCCTACAGGCAATGGAGGCAATCAAGCTCATTGTGGGAATCGGGAAACTGCTCACTAACCGACTCATGGTCTTTGACGGTATAAACATGAAATTTCGAGAAGTGAAGCTTAATCGAAATACTCAATGTCAATCCTGTTCCACTATTTGAATAATTTATATCTTTTTAATGTTTTCACTCCCAATATCCTAATTAATAAATTGGTTATAGGTAATCAAAGTTAATATTACAATCGAATACTTAGCATTATTGGTCTTATCAAATGGATCATTATAAAAATCATTAAGAGCATAAACCAAAATACCCTATGAAATCTTATTATGTAAAAGAATAAAAATATAATCTAGTGCGCCTTCAGATTGGATATTTATTCAATTATCTAAATAGTACTATAAGGTTTTAA
This sequence comes from Spirochaetota bacterium, assembly GCA_034190085.1. Taxonomy (NCBI): domain Bacteria; kingdom Pseudomonadati; phylum Spirochaetota; species Spirochaetota bacterium. The sequence goes on along the minus strand of JAXHTS010000008.1, from coordinate 19,564 downwards.
TCATCCAGACAATTCGCATAATTAAGAAGTATTTTAATCATGGGATTCTTGAAGGGTGAAAATGCCTGAAATTTGTGATTGAAAATCGGTTTTTCTGACTTCATTGTATTCTTTAACCTGTAGATTTAGTGATTAGCAAGGATTTTCTATATAACTCTTTTGAGATTGTAGGTCCAATATGCAAAAAAATCATTGACAATGATTCTATTGATGAAGAAGTATTCAAACTACTTGATCATTTAATGATATAATTAAAATATATTAAATCTATAATCTCAATAATAATATAGCGCAATCATATTACAGGGTCGCAGTAATACATAATAGATTATATTTATTGAATGAATGACTTAGGGATGCTTTCATTAAATGATTGTTTTACTAAATGTATTGTTTATTTGTTTAATTCTATATATATATCCGGTTCATTTTTTAAGATATAATAGATATCGAATACTTAATTATATTTTTTATATTTTAAATCATAATTAAAATGAAGAGTTTAATAAATAATAACTAACGATCGAAATATTATGAGGTAATTTACATGCAAGAAATAATTAAAAATGCTATTGAAAAAGGACAGAAGGCGCTTTCGGAATACGATTCCAAAAGGCTTGTAAATATGGCGGGTGTTCCAATTACACGAGAGGGTTTGGCTACCTCAAAGGATAAGGCGCTGAAAATAGCGAAGGATATAGGTTATCCTTTAGTATTAAAAGGGTGTTCTGATGTGGTTACTCACAAGACAGAGATGGGTATGGTGAAATTGGGGGTAGCTAATGATGAAGAGGTTATTGCTACATTTGATGAAATAATGAGTAAAGATACAAAGCTCGATGGGGTACTGGTTCAGGAAATGATTAAGGGTGTTAGAGAGTTTGTCATTGGTTTAACGAGAGATCCTCAGTTTGGACCATGTGTTATGTTCGGGCTTGGAGGTATTTTTACTGAGGTATTGAAGGATGTTAGCTTCAGGATTGCGCCCATTACGGAGTTCGATGCCGAGGAGATGATTGATGAGATCAAGACCAAGAAGCTTCTTGATGAATTCAGGGGTAGTCCTGCAGTAGATAGGTCTGTTTTAGTAAAGGCGCTTATCGGGATAGGAGATTTAGGAATGGAGTATGACGAGATTGCTGAAATAGACATAAATCCACTTATAATTGCTGGCAATAAACCAGTTGCAGTTGATGCATTAGTAATACTTAGGAGCAGCAGTGACGAAGATTCATAATATTTTTTATAAATTATAATTTTTTAAGCTTTGAATATATTCCAAGTCAGTCTAAGTTGAATAGGAAACGCACAAAGGCGCAGAACCACAAAGAATAATTACAGAAATTGAAATGGAGATATTAAACAAAATCTTTGTTACATTAGTATCTTTGTGTATGATTTGCACTAGCCCAAATTTATTCTAGCTCTTTCATTTAGCCTCCTGTTTGGATTTATTTCTTAAAAACCCTTTATCCTATAGGGCTTCATGAGGCCATTGCCTACAGAATCCATGTTACTCTTCGAATTTGAATTTAGGATATCACATTCTTTTATTGACAATTTTATATTATTCTAAAAAAATAACATTTGAACACCCTTGATAATACATCATCCCATATCGTAGGGCTAAAAGGGAGAAATACTAATCACATTTAATATAGGCAAAATTTATGATGTTATTGAATTAAACAACCATAATATTATAATCAAGGATGGTTAAATTATACCACTCATGATTGACAAAAGAGACTTTACTCAGGAGACATTAGAAAAAATTAGAACAGGAGAAAAACCTAAAACCTTCATTAAAAGACGAAGGTTATCAAAGATTATCCTGATAATAGATATTATAGTTATTGTAATAATCCTAGCCATTATCAACCAAAGAGGCCATGAAAGTATCTATCATACTACAAGCCTTATCCTTGATGAAATGGAATATCGTTTTTCTCTTATAAGAGAGGAAAAATCGAGTAACTATGTTTTATCAGTAACAATAAAATCTAACTCCAATGTAGAAAAGTCTTATTATTATAATAACTCAATTGCCGATATAAACATTCAACATGCTGAAGCAAAAATATTCAATTTGTCAATAGGGGATAATATCTCTAGCGTCAAATTACTACCAGGTGAGCTAAAAACCTTTGTAAAAGGGATTGATATATCCTATTTTAGAAGATATGCTGAAGAAAATCCAGAGCATATCACCCCTCCCCAGAAGACCCTTATCTCATTAGAAAAGAGGCATGTCCCCCTACAAGCAGTCATCACACTTAATACTAAGGAGAGAGTTTCCACAAAATTAAACTTTAAGTATAGGGTTGAATGAAAATGATCATTAGGCCATCTTGGGATGAATACTTTATTAAAATTGCTGAGGATGTCTCATCAAGAGCCACTTGTATCAGAAGGAAGGTGGGGGCTGTTATTGTAAAGGAGAGGAGAATACTAACTACAGGATACAACGGGGCACCAATAGGAATATCTCACTGTACAGAAGAAACCTGCTTGCGTAAGAGATATAATGTCCCATCAGGAGAGAGGCACGAGTTATGCAGAGGTCTACACGCAGAGCAGAATGCAATTATCCAGGCAGCCCTTTACGGTGTCTCTATTGAAGGTGCTACAATATATGCTACACATCATCCCTGCTCAATTTGTACAAAAATGCTTATAAATAGTGGAATAAAAAAAATTGTTATAAATAATCATTACAATGATTCTGTTGCCATGGAGATGATCAAAGAGGCTGGGATTGAAATTGTTATATATTCTTAATTTTAGAATATTGCTTTATAATAATTTTTATTGTTGACACATTCTATATTACTCACTTTTATCACAATATAAAAAACAGAAGGAGTATTCTATGGCAGATTATGAAGTAAAGGATATGAGTCTGGCTGAACAGGGCATAAAGAACATTGAATGGGCTATGATGGAGATGAACGCATTGCTGAAGATTAAGGATCGATTTGTAAAGGAGAAGCCTTTAAAGGGTATTACAGTAGGAATGGCTCTACATGTTACCAAAGAGACTGCAGTGCTTGTTGATACTCTTATGTCTGGAGGGGCTTCAGTTGCAATAACTAGTTGCAATCCACTCTCTACTCAGGATGATGTTGCGGCTGCCTTAGCTAAGAAGGGAGTTAACGTTTATGCCTATAAGGGCGAAACGAATAAGGATTATTATAGATTTATTAACAAGGTAATCAATGCAAAACCCAACATAACAATAGATGATGGATGCGATCTTGTAACTGAGATACACACTAATCATCCTGAAATGATATCGAATATATATGGTGGATGCGAAGAAACAACTACAGGAATAATAAGATTAAATGCAATGGAGAAAGAGGGTGTGTTGAGGTATCCAATGATAGCTGTAAATGACAACAAGACAAAACACCTACTTGATAATTACTATGGGACAGGACAGAGTTCACTTGATGGAATCTTACGTGCATCAAATATACTTATTGCTGGGAAAAATCTGGTAGTCGTTGGCTATGGGTCCTGCGGGAAGGGTGTATCACTTAAAGCCAGGGGATTGGGAGCAAACGTTATTATTACTGAGGTTGATCCCTTTTGTGCATTACAAGCAAAACTCGATGGATTCTCAGTAATGCCTATGGCAAAAGCAGCGCCTTTAGGGGATATCTTTATCACTGTAACCGGCAATAAAAATGTAATCAGGATAGAACACATAAAAAAGATGAAGGATGGAGCTATCCTTGCAAATTCAGGTCATTTTGATAATGAGATAGATGTTAAAAGCCTAATAAAATATGCTTCATCAAACCGAAGCGTTCGACCTCTCTTTGATGAGTATATTGTTGATGGGAAAAAGATATATCTTGCTGGTGAAGGGAGGTTGGTTAATCTAGCATGTGCTGAAGGTCATCCATCAGCAGTAATGAGTACATCCTTCTGCGGCCAGGCGCTGGCAGTTGAGTATTGCGTAAAAAATAGAGATAAACTTCCTGTGAAGGTTATAAAACTACCTGAAAGGATAGACACTATGATTGCGAAACTCCAAATAGAAGCTTTAGGCGTTAAAATCGATAAACTGACTAAAGAACAGATCGAATATCTCAATTCCTGGCAGGAGGGCACATAAGCCTTATTATTACAATGGGTATCCTATTATAATAATTAAAGGGGTTGGGATGCTAATCCCAACCCCTAGAATATTCTAATATAATTGAGTATAAACATTTGGTGGATACATGCTATCAATTTTATTTGCATACTTCTCTTCAATTACTCTCCTGTTAACCTTCAGGGTTGGAGTAAATTCTTCAGTTTCCTGAGTCCATTCAGTATTCAGCAGAATAAACCTCTTGATCTGTTCTAATCGAGAAAATTGTTCGGAATACTTGGCTACCTCCTTCTCAAATAGATCAACAATTCTCTCATTTTCTATTAACTCATTATTATCCATAAAGGTGATATTATTACACCTTGCCCATTCCTTGATCTCATCAAAAGAGGGGATAATTAGAGCGGTAAGATATTTCCTCTTATCGCCTATAATCGCGACCTGGTCTATATACCTCGATAATTTAAGACTCCTCTCAATATTCTGTGGAGAAATATTTTTCCCGCCAGAAGTGATAATTATATCCTTTATTCTTCCTGTTATAGCTAAATATCCATCATTGTCCAATTCACCTATATCACCTGTCTTAAGAAAACCATCCTTAGTAAATATCTCTTTTGTCGCCTTTTTATCCTTATAATATCCGAGCATCACCTGCGGCCCCTTAATAAGGACTTCGCCATCGTTGGATAGATTTATCTTTGTATCCTTTATTGGCACTCCAACAGTGCCAGGCTTAACCTTCCCAATCATATTGGCATGTGTAATAGCAGTAGTTTCAGTAAGGCCATAACCTTCAAGTATTGTAATATCAATTCCCAGAAAAAATTCAGCGACTGAGACAGGCAGTGGCCCACCACCTGACATCGCTGTTTTTATTCTATCCATACCAATAGATTCCTTTAACTTAGTATAAACCAATCCATCAGCAATATTATACAATATTGCATACAGGCCTTTTCTTTGCAGGTTATTACAGGCATATTTAACATTTTTTGAAGCAATCTTCATTGCCCAACAGTAGACAGCCCTCTTGAAAGGGGATAATTGTGCAAAATAAATGCCTACCTTTTCGCATATTCTCTCATAGAGTCTCGGAACATTGATAAAATTTGTAGGTCTTACTTCCAATAGATTCTCTTCAATCTTTGAAAAACTCTCAGCAAAGGCAACTTTAGCGCCTATTGCAATGGGCATATAGTAACCACCGATCCTCTCCATTGCATGCGAGAAAGGCAAGGATGAGAGAACTATACTATCCTCAGTCATATACTCACAAGAATTCTCTAATATCTGATTTATGTTTGCAACGATGTTATCATGAGAGAGCATAATCCCCCGTGGATTTCCTATAGCCCCAAAGTTATAAATTATGGTCGCCATATCAGAGGGATTGATAGAATTTAATCTTCTTTTAAATGAGCTTGTATTTTTATATTCCCTACCCTTATTAAGAGCATCATCCAAGAATATGACATCCTTCTTCTTAATATCATGCTTATCAAAGGCAATTACCCACTTCAATGCGGAAAGCTTTCTTTTTACTTTAATTATTTTTTGAAGCTGTTCATCATCCCCTATAAAACAAACTTTCGAACCTGAATGATCAATTACATATTGAGCCTCCTCCAAGGAGCTTGTAGCATCAATCGGCACACTTATTGCTCTGATGGATAGGATCGCCATATCTGCTATCCACCATTCATATCTATTCAGTGAAAAGATGGAAATTCGATCCCCTTTTTTAATACCTACTGATATTAAGTATTGTCCAAGGCTTTGAATCTTCTCATACATATGATTCCAGGATATATCAACATATTTTTCACCCTTCTTATAGGTAATGCATGCTCTATCTCTATATTTATTTACTCGATTAAGAAAAATAGCTGCTATTGAAACCTCCTTGTGCCCTGTCATTGTACCTCCGGTTTACAAATAATAATAACTTATAGCACTATAAGTCAATTACCCCTACATGATTATATAAAAAAACAGGTTGAAGAAAAGAAAGATTGCAATTTTATGCCTCACTTCACCTGCTATATTGCCTTTATTAATATAAGAATTGATCTTAAGCTCTACTAATTTAAAATAAAACTACTTTTCAATATTGGATATCTTTTTTATTATTCTATGAAAAAAACTGAAATATATTCGAGAATTCTAGAAAACAACATTCATGTAATGTGTCGACCGGTCTATAAAAAAGTTAAGCTCAATAGTTATTTTATCGTACATTAAGCGGTATTCCTGAATTATATAAATAGCTTATTATGCATATCATTCACAACCTTCATCAAATCCTAAACATCCTCTCCTAATTTGCAACATCCCTATATTCTATATGTTTATAACTCGATAACTTGTATTATAATAATCTAAATAGGCATTCATATCAAATGTCAAGTTAAATTTCAAATATGGTTTTAATCAAGACATCAAGAAAAACACTCTAACCATCAAGTAATCATTACTATACTGTATAATGGTACAGCACACAAAAGGGAATACAAGAACTCTATATTGCCTCTGGTAAAAGAGAAAAAATTGACTTGATTATTCTGGACATTTCCTCTAATTTTACCTATACTTAAGCAATATGAAGATAAAACTCTTTAAATGTAAACTACATGATGTAATACAATTCTAATGCCGTACTCAGGTGCATTGTATGCTCGGTTTAAAAAATATTTTAGCAGAAAGAGGAATAAATCCATCCTATCAACGTTTGAAGATTCTTGAATATCTTCTTAATACTAAGACTCATCCCACAGTTGATACTATCTATCAAGATATCCTGAAAGAAATACCTACCCTATCGAAAACGACTGTCTACAACACACTTAAGACATTTATAGAAAAGGGAATAGTAATGACTCTATTGGTAGATGATAATGAAGTAAGATATGACGCTAAAATAGAATTCCATGCTCATTTAATATGTAATACCTGTGAGGGGCTGTATGATGTTAATATTGCTCCACCCATTAAAATTAATAATATAATCAATGGGCATGAAATCATTGAGAGCCAATTATATTTAAAGGGTATTTGCAAAAATTGTCTTACTAATAATAAACAGAATATTTAATCAAGGCAAGAGGGTAATGGTGTTATATAAATTGTTTGTCAATAAATGTAATATCAATACCGCAACTAAATCTGTAAAACAGACTTAATTTTATTTTAGAAGTTTAGTCTTAAACAATCTCTCCAGTCCTACTGATAGATCGTTAATATCATCCATCAGCAACAGCTGACCTTCGGGGAATCTTGTTCTTAGAAAATCGCTAGTCTGCTGATTACATCCGCATCCGATTGTAATTAGATCAATATTTTTATTTTTACAATAATCTAATGACTTTACAATATTTAGACCACAATTTGCCGCTCCATCAGTAATGTGAATTATCAATTTTTTTTGGTATCTTTCTTTCATCATTAATGCTGCTGCCATAATAGCCTGACCTGATGGGGTTCGGCCTGAGGGTGTCACAGTAAAGAGTGTATCATTATGATAGAGTTTTATTAGAACACATTGGTCACCCTCTTCATGATAGCCATAAACATCGAGTTGATTTTTAAAACCCTTAGCTGCCTCAACCAGAGAGACAAAGGTTTTTTCAGCGGAATCCCATGGCCTCTGTACTGTATTTCTTCCACTCATTGAGGCAGAAGCATCAGAAACGATCGTAATATTCCATGCCTTCTCTGGGCGAATAGTGATCTTGCATTTAAAGACCTTTCCATCGATGGGCACTCGGAACAATCTACGTGCGTCTAGTTTTCCCTGATCCAAATATCTTTTTACATGTCTCTGGCTTAACTTCTTATGCAGAGCCTTTTGCTTCTTAAATATTTTTCTTAATCGCCTCACCTGAATCGAATCAGCAACGACTGACGATGTGGCAGAGGCCCTAGTATGGATTGTAGTCATATCCTTGGCTGTAGGCTCCTCAACGGCAATGGCAATGTTCTTTGTTAAATCCGTCTCACCTTCCTCTAAAATTGTACTAATCTTTGAGACAAGATCAGGATCGAGCTCTTCTGTGTTTTCGACCTCTTCCTCTTCCTGAGCGATCTCATCCTCTTTAACATCAGAGATATCTTCAGTATTTTTCTTGGGGCCTAACTCATCGGGTATGTTTACCCCCTCGTCCGGGAAATCGATCTTTTCCCAATTTGATATCGCTCTGTAGAGCATCTCCCACATTCTGACATAAATATCTACCCTACTATTTCTCCGTTGTCCAACAGAAGAAAGTTGTGAAGCTATTTTTATGGCTTGAGTATAGGTAATTAGAATACTCAAGGGAACTTCATAATATGGATGGAGATTATCAGGCTTTTCATTTAATAGAATGCACTTTTTCCAGACATTGGATAACGACGTAGGGGTTGGTGGAAGCGAAGGATCTCTATAATTGATATGATCCAGATAGTTCCAATAATTATTAAGATAGAGAGGCCAAATTCTAGAATTAACAAAATAACTTATATAGATATCCTCTGCTGCTACAAACATTTTGCTGAGAAAATCGAGTTTATCCTTATATGATTTAACAACCTGTTCCTGAATGCGGTCTCTTATCCATTCGCTCCATTCTATACTCGCAAAGGCTTCACGAACGACATGACCCACAAATAAATCCATCTGCTCGTAAGGGATAGGGTAAACACCTTGGATTTCATCAGCATTTATGATGATAGACTTATTGTTCGAATCAGTCATTCCTGCCCAATGTATTGGCTTTACGTTAGTTCCAATATGACTGACAACCTTGCGCAATGCCCTTAAAATTAGAGCAAGTTCTGTAGCCTCATGAGTAGATCTGTTAACTCGCCAATATCTGGAATAGGTACTGAAGTCATACTCCAGAACATTTTGCCCACTATATGTCACTGCCTGATTCATGAATATCAATTTGATATATTTTTCAAATAAGTCAAGATAAAAAAATAAAATTATCCTATTCTGAGGAATAATCAATAGATTCAAGAAATTCTTCATAGTTTATTTCACTTAAGGCATCCATTTCACTTATTTCAAGACCAACATGGATAATATTATTACTCAATATGCTTATGTGCTTAACTACCGCGATTAAGGATGCCTTTTTATACTCCGGCAATATCATCTCTCCATAAATAATGCAATTCTCTTTAAAGTATCGAATCAATTTTTTTTTCTTAAATGCTAATCCCAAACCACTTCTTGAGACATTACTTACTATAAGCTTATCCTCTGAGATTGGAAATATCTTGTTTTTAATAATAAGCTCATCCATCTTTATAGCGACTTTTTTTACAATTGAGAATATTGACTCTGCAAAGGGTGCGTCACTATGAATCTTAATATAACCGTATGGCATCTTCATCTTATAAAGAAGTGGCACGGAAATCTCGGAAATGAGTTCCGCATTGCTCTTTAAATATATATCTTTCGAATAGATATTGTTTATATAGGAATTGAACTCGTTATCGTCCTTCACTGATTGTGGATTGTTAATATCAGGAATAAAAATTGGTTTTCTTTGAGCAAAGAAATATTTCATTCTGGGATCATTCATCCCTTCATTACAGAAATAAATCTTCAAGTGCTTATATTTGTTCGCAATATTATTCTTGAACATCTCTTTTATACGATCTGTTTTCTTAATCTCCATTGCAAGTGAATTCTTAATTATTAAGTCAGAGATTATATTGGATACATATATTATTTTTCTCTCTTCTCCCCCGATGTTAAGCGATATTCGATTTTCTTTTCTGGTATCAGTCATGATCTGAAACCTGCTCGGGATAAATAGGAATGTGTCTTCCCCCTGTCTCTCGAAGAATTTTAAATAGGCATATATTGTATTATTATGATGCCTTGTAAAGATTACACTATCTTCCTGAATTTTTTTTATGAGTTGTATCCTGAATGCGGCTTTATCATTATGGTATTGAAAAAATTGTACTTTAATATTCCCATTATCCGATTTTAGATAGGCAGGATTATTTAAAAAATACTTGAGAATCTTCTCAAAACTATTCTTATCTGTAATAGTTTGTATTTCTTCAGGCATGATTTCTCCTATCTACTTTTTCATATAGGGTCTATCAATGAAAAAGCTCATAACATTCAGGTTTTGTTAACATTACTATATCCTCCTGAATCAGGCTCGTAACATTATTAGAATTAGATTATTATCTGGTATAACAATGTACTCTCATCAAGTAATAGAAATGTCAGGCGTGAACCCGACATATAATAGATTGTATAAATTTGGAAGAAGGTTTAATCGAGTTTCGATTATTCAACTTAACATCGGTTATCATTACACCATATATATTAGATTATCTGAGGGTGAAATACAAGAAATAAATATTTACCTGATTGCTTTCTGGGATTATGAAATAATTTTTTTTGTAGGAATCTTTCTTTGCGGAGTTAGATACTGTCAATACTTATCCCTTCATTGATCTCATGAAGGACCTCATCTCTCTTTATGTTATATTCATCTTGAAGAATATTACCATCCACTAGGGTTATTGTCCTATCTGTCATTGCGGCGATGTCTTTATCATGTGTCACTATTATAATAGTGGTGTTATTCTCCCTAACAAGATCAAGAAGGGTATCCGTCAATATCCTAGAATTTACACTATCCAGGTTCCCTGTTGGCTCATCAGCGAGTACAATATCAGGATTTCCCACAATTGCTCTTGCAACAGCAATCCTCTGGCATTCACCTCCTGAAAGCTCAGTGGGTTTATAATGGATCCTCTGCGATAGATTAAACCTTTCAATTATGTCTTTTACTCTCCTATTGGCCTCTCTATTCGGAACCCTCCTTATTAGTAAGGGAATCATTATATTTTCAAGAACTGTAAACTCATTCAGAAGATTATGAAACTGGAAAATAAACCCAACATGCCTATTTCGGAATCCAGACAACTCATCAACAGTGAGATTGGAAACATCCTTCCCAAGTAGCATCAGTTTGCCTGAATTAAATCCATCAATACATCCTATCATGTTCAATAGAGTAGATTTTCCCGCTCCGGAAGGTCCGATAATAGATACAATCTCGCCCTTTTCAACCCTTAAGGATACTTTTTCCAATACCCTAAGCGCATTTTTGCCATAACCATATATCTTCTCAAGGTTCTCAACTTCAAGTATGTATTGTTTCATTTATAAGGCCTCGCCCATTTGCATGTTATTCATATCTTATTATCTCAGCCGGTCGCAGCCTCGATGCATGCCATGCTGGAAAAATTGCCGAGATTGTGGAGAGAAAAACAGACAGAATAGCAACAGTCACAATAAACTCAGGCTTTATCTCCGTTGGGATGGTATCAAGATAATATACGTTTTTCGGCACAAGGGAGACATGATAGAATACCCCAAGATTAAATAGATCATAGATGAAGACCATTCCATCATTTATGAGATTCTCTATCCATCTGATTATCGACTCGATGTTTAGAGAAGCGGCAAGCCCAAAAATCACACCCAGCAATGATCCCATCACGCCAATTACAAAACCCTCCAATACGAATATAACCATAATTGAAATTGGTTTTGCTCCCATTGATTTCAGAATACCAATTGGCTTTCTCTTTTCCATCACAACCATTACCATTGTGCCCATGATAGTAAATCCTGCTGAGATAATAATCAGAAACAGGATTATCGTCATAATCAGCTTCTCAAGCTTAAGGGCATAGAAAAAATTGGCATTCCTCTGCTGAGCAGTTAGGGTTTGGTATTCCAATCCTATTTCTGTTTGTATTTTCGAGGCATAATAATCCATTTTATACAGATCATCAATTTTTATTGCCAATCCCTTTGCAACATCCCCGATCTCGTATAATCTTTGTGCTGATTTAAGGGACATTATTACCAGACCTGTATCAAACTCATAATAATGTGTCTTAAAAAAACCTATAACCCTAAAGGTACCCTTTCCAGGGGTTATTCCAGTAGTCGCGGTCAACCTTCCCTTTGGAACTATTAGTTCAATCATATCACCTATCTTGACATTATAATTAAATGCCATCTCGGATCCGATATACACATCCCTATATCCCTTATATTCCTTTTCGCCTTCAATAATAAATTTTTGAACGTCTAAGGGCATATAATCCTTGCCTCCAATCCCTCTTATAACTACAGGACTAACATTTTCAACGAATCTAAAAAGCCCTTGACCCTGAATATATGGATTTACCGTCAATATACCCTTAATCGATTTCACCTTCTCCATAAGCTGCTTATACTCCCTAATCCCTTTCATGCCCTGAGTATTATAAAGGTCCTCAACAGCGATATGTGAATCAACATCAAGTATTTTATCTTTTATTTGGCTTTGGAATCCGTTCATTACTGAGATCACAATGATAAGTGTAAAAACCCCTATAAATACAATTATTACAGAGAGTATCGTATTAAAGGATATGAAGAGTTGACTCTTCTTTGCCTTCAGGTATCTATACCCTATAAAGAATTCATATAATCTCATATATAATACTTCCCTTCCATGTAATCATATTTTACATAAAGCATTTTTTTGAAACAACCCCTTGCATCACATATGGATAGAGTAGATTCTTCTCAATTGAATAGTGTTGGATTATTGCACCAATAGAAAAAAGTAAATAGATCAATTTATACCTGTAAGAACTGAATTTACGACTTATCAGGCTTCTTTCTCATATAGGTGCCAATATAATATGATGTAGAGAAATTATATTCATCATCCATACAATAAAGCTCATTAAACTTCTCTCTATTACTTTGCAGAAATGCATATGCAGAATCTTCGGATTTATCATTGTATATGCTTGCAAAATACTCAATCTCAGACTTAATATTATTTTCAAATTTTAAGAGCATACTCTTCATGAGTTCAAATCCCTTTAGCTCCAGAAAGGTCCTGAAATCATTTTCAAGGTAATAATCATTGTGTAATGGAAACACCATCCTCATAAAATCATCATAAAGGCCTTCAATGTCATCACTATTTAGCACTGTCCCAGAAATGAATAATATTTTATCAAATTGGAGCGCCCTCTTAAATTCATCTATGCACCTACTTGAATCAAAAATATCCAGATAATCAATGCAGATTAAAAGATCTGCTGCATAATAGTCCACAGGGAAATCATGAAGATCTCCATTGAGAAACTTAATCCTCTCAATTGTTTCATCTTCTCTATTCTTCTGTAAAAAATCTTTAATAATATTTAATGACGGTTCAACAACTAGCATATATATATCAAATTCCCTTGCTATATCCAACAAGAGCCGCCCACTTCCAATACCCGCCTTTACGATTATCTTGGGATTATATGTTTTAATAATATCAAATAACCTCTCCCTGACAGCGCTATGCCTGTTCTCGGGTTCAATATAGAAATTATTGTTGCTGTCAAATTCAAGAAACTCTCTTCTCTTTTCTAAAATTGTCATTTATATCTCCTTAAGAACAGTATCGGCTCAGTGAATAGAAGTTGATTTTATAATCAAAAGGTGGTGAGAAGTTAATATTTCAGCATTAATGTGGATTTTAGATTATTAATTATATCAAACCATTTGTCAAGTGCTTTAAGCATTTGATATAGTTATGTCGCGTTAAGTCTATCCTAAGTCAGGATAAGTCGCCTTCATGGTTAGTGTTAGGTAGAATATCGACAATTGCTATGAAGTTAGCCCTTTCTCACCCATAGATGATCATGCCCTACTCAACTAATATCTAAAACAAGGCCTGATTCTACCATTGATTCCGAAGGGTTCTTAATTTCACAAATACGTCCTTTGGCGATGGATTGTTTGATATATCAGGAAATTTTTTAGATAGGTTCGCAACAATTGTAGGACTGGTTATTCTGAAAAAGGTATTGATATCCTTTTCCATTTTCAATGTAGTGATAAAGGGCTTATTAGGATTCTGATCCTTGACCTTATCAAGCATTTCTTTTGCTCTTCCGTTATCAGGCTCTATATCCAGTGTGAATCTCAAATTGTTTGCAAAATAATCATGTCCTGGATATACCCTTGTTTCATTAGGCAATTTTATAAAACATTCATTAAAGGTCCGATATAGCGTTTCCGGATCACCTCCATTATAACAATTCCCAGCACCGGCATTAAATAATGCATCACCCGAGAATAACGCGGGACTATCAGTCCGTGAAAGAAGACAGATATGGGACATTGTGTGACCTGGTGTATAGAGCACTTCCAATTCCACCGAATTTCCTACATTTATTATATCACCATCCGATACACCTCTATCTATATTATCAATAATATTCATTAAATCGACAAATGCAATCACTTTAGCACCGGTAGTCCTTCTAATATCCTCATTACCTGCTGTGTGATCCATATGTTCATGAGTATTCAGAATATGTTTGATAACAAATCCATTTGAATCTGCTACTTGAAGGCACTTATTTGCATCTAAGGGGTCTACTATAAGCGCTTCCTTTGATTCCGGGCAGCCAATGAGATAAGTGAAATTCTGAAAAGCATTATCTGAATAAATCTGTTTTATTATCATTTGATCCTCCACACGAATTTATTTTAATCCTATTGATATACTTTTGCATTCACCCAAAATAGATTCAATTAAGGATGACACTCTGAGTGAAGAATATCATAACCGAAAATACTTATGATTTTCTTGTTGACAACCACTAATTTATACTAAAGAGTTTAAAACTGTAATTTAGGATAATATCAATAAAATATTATTTGAAATAATCATGTAGGGAGTTCAGCACTTCTCATACTTATCTCCCCTTATGAGATGCATTAAGATTATTAAAGGAATATGAACTATATAGCAAGCGCAAAAAAGGGAATTATCACACCTGAGATAGAGCATATCGCCAATGTGGAAGATATATCCATTGATTTTGTTATGCAAATGCTAGCAAAAGGTGAAATTGTTATACTTAAGAATAATGTTAGGGACATCAATCCCATAGCGGTGGGTAGAGGCCTGAGCACAAAGATTAACGCCAACATTGGATCCTCCCCGGATTTAATGGACGTGGATGTGGAACTCGAAAAATTACGAGTTGCAATCGAAGCTGGTGCGGATACTGTTATGGATCTTAGCATTGGAGGAGACATCTCTGATTTCCGTAAAAGAATAATCGATCAATCAACTGTTCCTCTCGGCACGGTACCCTTATATGAGGTTGCTGTGGATATGATTAGCAAAAACAGATCAATCATCGATATGACTATAGAGGATTTCCTTAGGGTTGTCACTAAACAGGCTAAAGATGGCGTGGATTTCATGACAATTCACGCTGGGGTTACAATAGGATCCATCGAATCCCTTCGTTCTCAGCAAAGGATCATCGGAATAACTAGCAGAGGTGGCTCAATTTTGGCTGAGTGGATATCCAGACACAATAAAGAGAATCCTCTCTATGAACATTATGATGAGATTCTTGATGTATTAGAAAAATATAATGTAGCCATAAGCCTTGGTGATGGTCTCAGGCCTGGTTGTATTAGTGATGCTAACGATAGAGGACAAACTCATGAAATGATTCTTCTTGGGAAATTAGCAAGAAGGGCGAGAGAGAGAGGTGTCCAGGCTATTATTGAAGGACCTGGTCATGTTCCCATTAATATGATAGCAGATAATATGAGGCTTCAAAAAGCCCTTTGTGATAATGCGCCGTATTATGTTCTAGGACCAATTGTGACGGATATAGCCCCTGGTTATGATCATATTACATCCGCAATTGGTGGAGCAATAGCAGCGGCAAATGGGGCAGATTTTCTCTGTTATGTGACCCCAGCAGAACATCTTAGACTTCCAACAGTTGAGGATGTGAGGGAAGGGGTCATTGCGTCAAGGATAGCAGCTCACGTGGCTGACATCGTTAAGATGAATGATAGGGCAATTAAATGGGATAATAAAATTTCTAAGGCCAGAAAGGAGAGAGATTGGGAGGCAATATTTGAGCTATCTTTGGATAAAGAAAAGGCTCAGAAATACAGAAGTGAAATCCCATCCGATTCAGATCAATGTTCCATGTGTGGCAGCTTCTGTGCTATTAAAAGTAATAATTTTATATAATATTAAAAAGAATATGGAGATGAGCATACCCCTCTTATCATTACCGCTGAGTATGCCTTATTCAGGATTAGAAAAATGAAGCTGAGATACACCCTTTCCATCAGTAATTTTCTAAATCAAGTTATGATATAATATTTATGAAAAGGATTGATGCTCCATCTATAAATGCATATTACATATATATCATTAGCAAATAACAAAAATCCCTATATTTGTATAATGAAATTTTTACAGTCACACCTTAGATAGAGTAATTAAATGAACAAACTCCAAGGAGAATTCAATGCAAGATGATATATCCTATTATAATTCCTGGAAAGAAGATAGAGATTTAGTCTTGGAGTATAATCAAACTAGCTTGGATGATGCGAATGTTGTAAATATTTTGGGAATAGGAATAGATAATCTTACACGAAATCAGGCTGTTGTTAAGGTAATGAGGATGATTGAAAAGGGTGGATTCCATCATGTGATCTCATTTAATCCCTACAAGATCAAGAGAATGAAATCTAATCCTGACTTGAGTATAATATCCAGCAGTTCATCCTTGCATTTAGCCAGTGGAGCAGGCATAAAATGGGCATCAAAAAAGATAGGCTCTCAATTAAAGGAGAGCATATCCATTATTAGCTTTATAATGGATATTATACGAATTGCTGAGATAAATGAATACACAATTTTTTTGGTTGGTGGAAAATCTGAAATAGTTGAAAAGGCATTTTTTAATATTCGAAAATCTTTTCCAAAGATCAGAATAGTGGGAAGGCATGGGGGATATTTTAATGAGGATAGAGAGAAATCTGTTATAGAAGCAATAAGAAAGTCCAATGCAGATATCGTATTTGTTGGTCTTGGCTTTCCCAAAGAGGACATATGGATATATAAAATAAAGAATGAATTTAAGAATGGAGTATTTATTAGTATTGGAGGCAGTTTAGACGTAATATCTGGAGAGATCAAGAAGGCACCAGCATTCTTTATGAAAAGAGGTCTTGACTGGTTTTATCGAATAATCACAAGGCCTTGGCGATTTGGCAGGCTTTTAACAATAATATTATTCTTCATTCAATCTATTCTTAAAAGAATATTCAAATAGGGAAAACTGTTCAGGTATCTTTAATTACCTCTCTGCCTTTCCCGGAGTCGCTCTTGTATCCCTTGCATTCTGAAGCTCAGTATTAGAAACCCTGCATCGTCCTAAAGTGAATTTCTCAACAACCTCGCTGTAATGACATGTTTTACAATAAAACACAGCCTTCATATCACTAGTCCATTCATCAATTTCAACATAACGGGAGTTGCAATTTCTACATAGTATAACAGAAATAAAATTACTCATAATATTCACCATTGATTGTTATAAGAAATTTTCAATAATAAAAAAAATTGTTAAGGAATCTCAAGATCAAATTGATTACTCAACCTCAAATGCAATAACAGAAATATCCTCTCTCTTCTCTAACCCATCAGCAAAATCATCTGCAAGCCTAATCAAGGAATCAACAATATCCTCTGGGGATTTTTTTTCATTACTCAAAAAATCCATTATCCTCTTAAGACCAAGGTGCTTAGCCCCTCTATCCTTTATATTCACTATCCCATCAGTAATGATTATAAAAATATCATCTTTTTCTAATTTTACCCTTATTCTCTTAGGCCATATCGTCTCTTCCCAAATGGATTTAATCTCAAATTTCAGATATCTTGCCACACCATTTCGGACTATTATTGGATATGCAACTCCAGCATTAACAAATTGGATATCTTTCTCCTTGCAGGATATTACACCATAAAATAGGGACACGTTACTTATGAATTCACAATTATCCTTTATTACTTCATTTACATACTTGAGTAATTTTACCGGACTTCTGCCAATTATCCTTGAGAGAGCCTTCACCACACCACTTATAATAGAAGCATACAGCGCTCCAGGTATCCCTCTTGTATGAATATCCCCGATCGCTATGCCAATGGAATCATTATTGAATTGAAATATATCATAAAATTCCCCTCCCACCTCTCTTGCTGATACAAATCTAGCAGCTATTTTAATATTATTAATTTTCTGGTTTATAACAGGCAAGAGAGACTTCTGAATAGAACTGGCAGCCTTAAGTTCATATTTAATCCTACCCTCCTCAAGTGCATTCTGAAAAAGGATCGCATTCTGAACCGCTAAAACAGCCTGATCAGCAAATGCATTAAAGAGTGCTGTGTCATCGTCATTAAATACCGCCCTTCCTAAGGGATTTATTGCCTGAATTACACCAATAAGCTTTCCCTTAAAAAGTAGTGGTGAGCAGAGAATTGATTTACTCTTAAATCCTGTTATCCTATCAAAGTTGGGATCAAAGCGTTTATCGCTATATACATCATTAATGTACAGGGCCTTTCTATTTTCGGCAACCCAACCCGCTATTCCTTGTCCTAATCTAACCCTATATTTTTCTGTTAATTCCTTTCCAGCTTCTCCCAGAGCAACCTTGAATACTAAATCATTAGTTTCCTCATCATATAATAGAAGGGTACTCGCCTCTGTCAGCATAATATCCTTGATCGTTTCCATTATTATTGTGAGTAATTTAGCTATATCAAGAGTGGAGTTTACTATTCTGTTGATATCAACAAGTTTGCTAAGATTATCTAACTTTCTTTCAAGATACTCTAAGGTGTATTTATCTGGCTTATCAAGTTCCATGGTATTAAATTTAATGCGGTTTAAACGCAAAATCTTATCATTATGTGCTCATAAACTACATGGGATTCAAGGATTTAAGATGTAAAGGACTCAAGTGAAGAAATATTAATCTATTACTCTTATAACAATTATAATTCAATGTCAACTAAAAAATACATGCATTGAGCTGTCAAGGGTTGGCGGAAACTGGGGCGAATTTTCACATAAAAATTGTAATAGTTAAGATAATATCTGACAGTCCAATAATAAAAGTGACACTTATTTCCCCCGGGAGGAATAAGTGTCACTTTTCGGCAAATACAATTATGAGGAGTGTCTATGAACCAAGAAGACAAAATAATCAAAACAAAAGTTGGTCTAATAAGACTTGCAAGAGAATTGGGTAATGTATCACAAGCATGTAAAGTTTTTGGATATTCAAGAGATAGCTTTTACAGATTTAAAGAACTTTATGAGAATGGAGGTGAAGAAGCGTTAAAAGAGATTAGCAGAAAGAAGCCTAATATTAAAAATAGGATCAACCCGGTAATGAATGGGCTTGCCCCGCAATTACGGACACATAGTTAAGCAACATATTTAATTATTGAATCAGATGATTCATATTCTTCCGGACTTTTATAGTCAAGAAAAGAATGAATTCTCTGTCTATTATAGAAT